>JALZOQ010000373.1 GCA_030913835.1 Actinomycetota bacterium
GCGTCCGTCCGCGCTCCGCCGCGAACCGCTCGAGCGCCTCGACGGCGTCCCAGCGCTCCGCCGGAATCTCGCGCCCGGCGAGCCTGCCCTCCTTCGCCGCTTCGCCGCGCTTGTACTTGCCGGTCAGGAGCCCGCTCGCCAGCGGGAAGTACGGGAGGATCCCCACGCCGTACCGCTCGCAGGCGGGCACGAGCTCGGCCTCGACGTCCCGCTCAACCAGGGAGTACTCGTTCTGCGCGCTGACGAATCGCGTCAGGCCCCGATCGCGGGCGACCCAATCGGCTTCGGACACCTCCCAGGCCGCCATGTTCGAGGAGCCGACGTAGCGGACGAGCCCCTCCGCGACCAGCTCGTCGAGCGCCTCGAGCGTCTCCTCGGCCGGCGTGACCTCGTCGGGCACGTGGTACTGGTAGAGGTCGATCCAATCGGTGCGCAGGCGGCGCAGCGAGGCTTCGACCGCGCGGCGGATGTACGAGCGCGAGCCGCGCGCCTCCCACTCAGGCCCGCCCATCGGCGAGCCCCACTTCGTCGCGATCAGCGCCTGGTCTCTCCGGCCTTCCAGGGCGGCCCCGATCAGCTCCTCGCTCCCACCGCCGTTCCCGTAGACGTCGGCGGTGTCGATCAGCGTGATCCCCGCCTCGAGCGCCGCGTCAACGACGGCGCGCGTTCCTGCAGCGTCCACCGTGCGCCCGAAGTTGTTGCCGCCGATGCCGACAACCGAGACGACAAGACCGGACGAGCCGAGAGGCCGATACCGCATGCGGCGAGCCTACTTCGATCACGTCTCCTGATCGTCCAGAGCACGAATCCGAATCGGAAAACCTCACGGGACGCGCCGTCCGTTCGTTGCAACAAGCATGGAGAAGCGGCTCGGAACCTCGTTGCTCGTCTGGATCGCGCTCTGGACCGTGTACATCGTCTGGGGATCGACGTACATCGGGATCAGCGTCATGGACGAGACGATTCCGCCGTTCATCGGCGCGACGACGCGCTTCCTTGCCGTCGGCCTCTTGCTCGCCGCCTACCTGCTCGTGCGCCGCGGCCTGTCCGCCCTGCGCGTGTCGAGGCGCGAGCTCCTCTCGCTCGGCATCGTAGGGACACTCCTGCTCGCGGGCGGAAACGGCGTCCTGATCTATGCCCAGACGTGGGTTCCGGCCGGAATCTCCGCGGTCGTCGTCGCTTCGGTGCCACTCTGGATCGTCGTCCTGCGCCTCGTCGGCCGGGACCGCCCGAAGCTTGCGACCGTCGGGAGCACGCTCTTCGGCTTCGCGGGCGTCGCGCTGCTCGTGCTGGCGCACAACGGCACGGACGGCGCGACCGCTGGAGGGCTCCTGCTCGTCGTCGTCGCGTCGGTCTCATGGGCGCTCGGCTCCTACCTGGCCTCGCGGCTGCCGATGCCGAGCGACGCGCTCGTCTCGACCACATGGGAGGCGCTGCTCGCCGGCCTCGTGCTCTTCGTAGCGGCTGTGCCCGAGCTCGGCTCGTTCGACTCGGGCTCGGTGTCGATCCGCTCCACGACCGCCCTCGCCTATCTGATCACGTTCGGATCGATCCTCGGTCTGACCGCCTACGTCTGGCTGCTCCAGAACGCGCCGATCTCGAAGGTCTCGACCTACGCGTACGTGAACCCAGTCGTCGCGATCCTGCTCGGCGCGCTCCTCCTTGGCGAGTCGATCACGCCGGCGATCCTCCTCGGTGGCGGGATCATCGTGGTCGCTGTGGCGGCGGTGATCATGATCGAGGGCCGGTCGCCCCGCGCACGAGGCGGAGAACCCGTCGCCCCAGCACCAACGTCGCGCCCACGGTCAGCACGAGCTTGAGCGCCTTCGAGGGGCGGAGCTTCGACGCGCCGCTCGCGCGGTTGCGCATGTCCACAGGAACCTCCTCGAGGCGCAGCCCGTCCTCGGCCAGCCGTAGCGCCGCCCGCACGCGAATTGGGCGGGTTACCGCACTGTAAATCCGTGAGCGGAGGCGTACCTTTCAAGCCATGACGCGCGACCTCCACCAGCTCGGACCTGCTCAGGAGCCTCTACAACCCGTTCGCCGCCGTCCCGAGCCTGCACTTCGGCTACGCGCTGCTCGTCGGCCTCGTCGTCGCGCAACTCGCGCGGGCCCGGTTCGTGCGCAGGCTCGGCGTCGTTTATCCGGCGTTCATGCTCTTCACGATCGTCGCGACCGGCAACCATTTCGTGTTCGACGCGGTCGCGGGCGCGATCGTTATGGTCGCCGGCCTCATGGTCGCGAAGCGGCTCGCGAACCCGACGCCAAGCGGGCAAGCAGCCGTGGCAGTCGCCGCCGCGCCGTGCTGAGCGCCTCGCTGAACGCCGCCTCGGCCTGATCGCCGTGCACTCCCTCGCCGTGTCCGCAAAGGACGTGGCGAGGACTGACGCCGCCGAGCCGCTTTCGCGGTGGGATCGGCCGCAGCAGCGGGTGCACGCCGAGCTGCTCGCCGGGGGCGCAGAAGTACGGGAGCGTGCCGAGCGCGTCTGCGACACAGAGCACGCGCTGCTCCTCCCACCAGAGCGCGGTCTCCTTCCAGAAGCGTCCTTTGCGGACGAGCAGGAACTCGAACGGGACGCCGTCAACGCGGCCCAGCGGCAGCACGTGGTGAGCGACACCAAAGCGCTCCGCGAACGCCGCGCAATCACGCTCGTGTCGATCGAGGAGCTGGATCACGCCGCCAGGCTCGCCTAGGGCTCGAATGCGCTCGTCGACGCCCTCACCGTCGATCGGATCGACGATCCAGACGCGTCCTCCCGCGAGCAGCGCGTGTGACGTCCGTCGAGTGCGCTCCCTTTCCCGCCAGCCGAACCCCCAGTCCTGCCCGTCGCAGAAACGGATCACTAGCGGGTGCGAGCGCGCCGGAGGAGTGGCACGACGTACCAGAGCCCCCCGTAGAGCACGAGCGTGAGGACGGTCAGCGCGATCGCAGCGGATGGGTTGTAGACGAAGTCGGCGATCAGGAACACGGCGGCGCAGATTGCGATCCCGAGGAAGCCCAGCCCGGCGATGGCCAGGCGGTTCGAGATCGAGAGCAGGTACTCCTTGTCCTGCTCGCGCCACTGGATGCGATGGAACGCGGAGGGCGCGATCAGCAGTGCGCTCGAAACGGTCGTGGCCAGAAAGGACACGAAGAACGCCGCCTTCTCGGCCCCGTCGACGTTCCTCCAGCCGTTCGCGAACGGCACGGCCAGCAGGAATGCGAACAGGACCTGCACACCCGGCAGCGCGACCCGGAGCTCGTTCAGGAGCTCGATCAGCTCGCGGTCGAGATCCTCCTCGGACTTTTTCTCGTCGGGCAAGGCGCGCGACACTCTACGGATAGAGCCGCTGGCTGCTCCAGCCTGAACCGTCGCGCTCGTAGCGGAACCGGTCGTGGAGGCGGTTCTCGCGGTGCTGCCAGAACTCGTACCGCTCGGGGCGCACGCGGTACCCACCCCACCACTCTGGCCGTGCGACATCGTCTTCGAGCGCCGCCACGG
>JALZOQ010000401.1 GCA_030913835.1 Actinomycetota bacterium
CAATCAGCTCCGGCGTGTCGCCCTTGGCCAGCGCTCGCCGGCCCGCGAGCAGGTCACTCGTGCGCGTCGAGGGCGCGAGCACGGTCACCGAGTGCCCAAGCCCACGCAGCTCGGCGGCCACGCCCGCCACGTGCTCGTTCACGTCGTGCGGCTGTGACCATGCAAACGGCGTGACGAAGCAGATCCTCAGGCCCATCTGTCGCTGATGCTAGCGCCGACGATCCGCCCGCCCGCCGCGGCGCCTCGGGAATCCGTGGTGCTTCTGTCAGGTGTCGGACACGCGCACGGAGCTGTACCACGCGTGTGACGGAAGCGTCAGCGCAACGCGGTGAGCGGATCGATCGCGGCGCCCCGCAGGCGCAGCTCGAAGTGGAGATGCGGCCCGGTCGACCCGCCCGTCGCGCCGACGAGGCCGATCTGGAACCCGGCGCCGACGCGCTCACCGACACGGACGTCGATGCGCGAGAGGTGCGCGTACATCGAGCGGACGCCGCCGCGGTGCGCGATCACGACCAGATAGCCCCAGCCGCCGTCTCGCCAGCCCGCCCACGAGACTCGGCCCGGGCCGGCGGCCGCGACGCCGCGGCCGGACTCGGCCGGCAGGTCGATCCCCGAGTGGAACCGTCCTCCGCGGGGTCCGAACAGGTCTCCGACCGGCACCTGCAATGGCCAGGCCAGCCTGATCGGCGAGCCCGGCTCCGATCGGGCGAGCGCCCTGATCGTCGCCGGGCCGACTCGCCCGTCCACGCTCAGCCCGGCCCAGCGCTGGAACCGCCGCACGGCGGCCTCCGTCCGGTTCCCAAACCCCCCGTCGAAGTAGCCCGAGGGGAAGCCGTGCCGGGCGAGCAGGAACTGGAGCGCTGTCACGTCCCAGCCGACGTTGCCCGGCCCAAGCGGGCGGCTGCCCAGCGCGTGCCGGCCCAGGCGGCCGAGCGCCCGGCGCGTGTGCGCCCCCACAACGCCGTCGACTGCGAGATGTCGGTGCCGCTGGAACCGCACAACCGCGCGTTTCGTAGCCGGGCCCTGCAGCCCGTCAACCGGCCCTGCGTAGAGTCCGTGCGCCTTTAGCGCGACCTGCAACGCGGCCACGCGGGCGCTCCCCGCCGCGCTTGACCCGGTCGGAAAGCACAGGGCCGCGGCGAGGACGAGCGGAACGAAGAACGCCCTGAGCGGCACGGACCTGCCGCTTTCGCCCCGCAGCAGGAGTTTCCTCGGCTCGGGGCTGGCCCCGAGCCGAGGATTCACCCCAGGTCTAGTGGTCGTACGGCTGGTTGAAGTTCCCCGGGTGCCGGATCGCGATGATGCGGCTCACCCGAGGCGCCTCCGCCTGGATCGAGATATACAGGAGCTCGTTGTCGTTCGAGAACCAGGGCCCGGTGGGCTCATCCGGCGTCTGCGCGAACAGGACGAGGTTCGCCGCCCCTTCCTCGCCGCGTGGAAGCACCCAGACCTGGTTCACGTTCCCCGTCGCGCCACGGTTGAAGTCGCTGGCGCTGTGATCCTCGAAGAGGAAGAGGTCGCCGGCGTCGGTGAACCGGATGTTGTCGGGGCGGCCGAGCCGCGCGTAATCGCCTTGGACGACGACGTGCCCGGTGACGAACGGATCGTTGCCGAGATGGTCGAGGCGCCAGATGCGCCCCGGGTCGGCTCCGATTCCCGACTCGGCGAAGTACACGGCATTGCCGCCGCGTGTGCTCGAGCTGGCGGTGGCAACGATGCCCTCGGCCTTCCCGAAGCCCCAGACGGCGGGCTGGAAGCCGCGCGCCTTCATGTCCGCGTCGGGATCGAGCGGATTGAGCGGGCCGATCCACGTTCCCGTCCCAGTGGCCCTGTTGAACGCGAGGCCGTACAGCTCTCCCGTGGTCAGGTCTCGTCGGTTGTCCGGCGAGAACTTGTAGATGAAGCGCGAATCACCGCGATCGTCGGTCATGTACCAGGAGCCGTCGGACGCGTAGGCCTCCTGCTCGTGACTCATCCGGCCCATCCCCGTGAGCCGTTTCTGAGCGCCCGTCTCGGGATCGACCTCCCAAACCCAGCCCGAGCGACGGTCCGGATCGTTCAGGAAGGGGAACTCCTCGTTGGTGAGAAGCGTCTTCCACGGGGTCTGTGCGCTCGCGCAGAGATTGTGGAGCCCGGTGGTGATCACTTCGGTGCGCTTGACGGTCGTGCCGTCCTTCTCGAGCACGATCCTCGACACGGAGCCCCAGCCGTCCGAGTCGTCGTCGCCGGGCGTCTGCTCGTTGACCGCGCAGGCACCCTTCAGCGCATCGCCCTGGAAGTCACCTGGCCTGGGCTGTGTCAGCTCGGAGTTGTTCAGCAGGTAGTTCTCGCCGCCGGGAGCCGAGAAGAGGACATTGCCGTCCGGGTCCTCCGGGAACGGCACGACCGCGCCGCTCTCGGTCGAGCGCGACGGCGTGCATGCGACGACGAGCGTTGTGTACGAGTACCCGGCCGGCAGGTTGATCAGGCCGGCGGGATCGGTTTGTAGCGGCCCGAGGGCCGAGGGCCGCGCAAGGGCCACCGATGCGGCGACACCGAGCGCGACCAGCAGCGCGAGCAAGATCCAGACTCGTCTGGTCACGGTGAGACCTCCCCTGATCTCGAAGTTGTTTGCAGCGCCGATCCTTCCATAGATCGGCTGAGCGGCGGAGAGCCCCGGCCGGCGACACGCGCCTGGCCAAGGCTTTCCGCGAGCGACTCAGGCGGTTACGGGTCTTTTCGCCGACTTCCGCGCGTACTGCTTGATGAACTTCTCGGTCGCCTCGAACGCCTCGTCGTCGACGATCTGCTTCGGGGGCGACTTCATCAGGTACGAGCTCGGGCCCTCCAGCGCCCCGGCGACGCCGTTGTTCAGCGCCAGCTTGGCCATCCGGACGGCGTCGATCACGATGCCGGCCGAGTTCGGGGAGTCCCAGACCTCGAGCTTCAGCTCGATGTTGAGCGGCACGTCACCAAAGGCCGAGCCCTCGAGCCGGATGAACGCCCACTTGCGGTCGGTCAGCCACGGCACGTAGTCCGACGGCCCGACGTGGACGTTCCCGGCGCCCATGTCGTAGTCGAGCATCGAGGTGACGGCGTTGGTCTTCGAGATCTTCTTCGACTCGAGGCGGTCGCGCTCCAGCATGTTCAGGAAGTCGGAGTTGCCGCCGACGTTCAGCTGCATGGTGCGGTCGAGGTGGACGCCGCGCTCGCGGAAGAGCGACGTGAGTACGCGGTGCGTGATCGTCGCGCCGACCTGCGACTTGATGTCGTCGCCGATGATCGGCAGGCCCTTCTCCTCGAAGCGCTTCTGCCAGTAGTTCTCGCGCGCGATGAAGACCGGCATGCAGTTGACCATCGCGCAGCCTGCTTCGAGGATCTGCTCGGCGTACCACTTCGCCGCGGCCTCGGAGCCGACGGGGAGGTAGTTGACGACGACGTCGGTCTTCGTGTCGCGCAGGATCCCGACGATGTCGTCGGTCTCGCCCGGCGCCTTCGTGACGACCTCGGAGATGTACTTGCCGATCCCGTCGTGAGTCATCCCGCGTCCGACCGTGATCCCCGTCTTCGGGACGTCGGCGAACTTGATCGTGTCGTTCGGATGCGCCCAGATCGCGTCGGACAGGTCCTTGCCGACCTTGTCCGCTGTGACGTCGAACGCCGCCGTGAACTCGATGTCGGAGATGTGGTACCCGCCGAGATCGACGTGCATCAGGCCGGGGACGAATTGATCGGTCGGCGCGTCCTTGTAGTACTCCACGCCCTGCAGCAGGGAGTTGGCGCAGTTGCCGATGCCGACGATCGCGACGCGCACCTTGTCGCCGTTTCGCCGGGCTTTGCCGTTCGAGCTTCCGTTCTGTGAGGCCATCGTGTCCTTTCGTCTACGGATGAGCTGGGATCGCGGGGGCTCGAGCTTGACGCCGAGGTGGTCGGCCAACGTGCCGACGACGACGCGATTGGTGTTCGAGCTGCGCTCGAGCGCGGCCGCTTGGAGTCTTTGCTTCAGCTCGGGAGCCATCCGGAGGAGGACGACGCCGCTCTCCCCGGGTGCGGTGCCCTTGCGACCGCTCGGTGTGAACGGCACGCCGAAGCGCGCGGCCAGGATCTCGAGCACGACGTCGTTCAAGCCGACGTCCCGCTTGGCCGCCTCCGCGGAGACCCGCCGCTTCAGCTGCGGCGGCATCCGCACGATCACACTCTTGAGCTCCTTCGAACTGATAGCACTCATCCTAGCCTAGAGTGCTATCACTTGTCGAGCAGCTGCCGCCTCACTGATAGCACTCGCTGGAGCACGGTGAACCAGGCTGTCACGGTCAGGAGGTAGATCGCCGCGTCGAGACAGTGCCACCAGGGCGCCAGAGCGAGCCCCGCGGCGATCACGACCACCCGTTCTGCACGCGAGCCGATCCCGACGTCTCCCTTGAGCCTGAGCGCCTCTGCCCGAGCGCGCGTGTAGCTGACGAGGAAGGAGCCAACGACCGCCGCGACCGTGAATGCGAGCGCGACCTCGTTGCCGCGGCGGTGGAAGACGAGTGCGATCGCGCCGAGCATGAAGGCCTCGCTGACGCGATCGGTCGTCGAGTCGAGGAAGGCGCCGAAAGGGCTTTGCTTGCCGCCGGCTCGAGCGAGCGCGCCGTCGAGGATGTCGAGCACGGAGCCGACGACGAAGACCAGCGCGGCGAGCCAGAAGAAGAGGAGCTCGTTCCGGTACTCGAAGTAGACCAGCACCGCGGCAGCGGCGCACATCAGCACCCCGGCGCTGGTGAGTGCGTTCGGCGTCACGCGCGTGCGCGCAAGGCCCGCCAT
>JALZOQ010000426.1 GCA_030913835.1 Actinomycetota bacterium
GCTTCGCCCCCGGTTCGCTCCCGAGGTGCGGCTTATCGCCGTCTTCGGCGAAGGGCTGGAGCGGATGCCCATCTCGAACGAGTTGCGCCGGCTCGCCCGTACGCTGCTCCGCGCTGCACCGCCGACCGGCGACTCGCCCCGAGAGCTTCACCGCTTCCGGCGCGCGACCGAGCCCTGGGCGCTCGAAGCGCTCGAGTACCTCGGCGCGACGGAGCTTCGGTCGGCGGTGGAAGCTGCACGCGCCGCGGACCCGCCTGAGCCGCTCGTCCGCGGTGACGAGCTCGGGTTGCCGCCCGGGCCGGAGATCGGCAGGCTGCTGGAGGCGATAGACGAAGAGCGCGCCGCTGGGACGATCACGACGAAGGAGGAGGCGCTTGAGTTCGCACGACGCAACGCGGGCGCGGTTCGCGGCGACGGCTGAGCGCGTCGCCGAGCACGGGGCCCGACAGGTCGCGACGGTGCGGGAGGAGCTCACGCGCCTCCTGTCGCTCCGCGGCGACGAGCGCGTGCTCGACGTGGGGACCGGCGCAGGCGTGCTCGCCCTCGCGATCGCGCCGCTCGTCGGCGAGGTGGTCGGGGTCGACCTCGTGCCCGAGCTTCTCGCCGCCGCACGCCGCGAGGCTCCCGCAAACGCGACGTTCGTAGAGGGCGACGCGGAGACGCTGACGTTCGAGAGCGGGACATTCGACGTGGTCGCGTGCCGCCGCACGATCCATCACGTGCGCAGGCCCGAGCTCGCGATGGCGGGGATCGCCCGGGTCACGGCGCCCGGCGGCCGGGTCGTGGTGAACGACCAGATCGCCCCGAGCGATCCGCTCGTCGCGATCGAGCTCGACCGGTTCGAGCGGGCGCGGGATCCCTCGCACACGAGGACGCTCTCCGATGCAGACTTCCGCGGCCTCTACGACTCGAACAGCCTCGTGCTCGAGCACTTCGAGTCGCACGTGCACCGGCGCCCGCTCGACTACTACCTCGACCTGGCCGGCTGTGCGGGCGAGCCGCGCGAGCGGGCGCTCGAGCTCGCGCCGTCCGGCTCCGACGCCTACAGCGTGGACATCGCCTGGTACGTCCTGCGTAAGCTCTAAGGTCGACGACGGGCCCCGAAGCGCCCCGCCGCGCGCCGGAAGGGCCCCGGGGCGACCGCCTGGGCCAGTCCGAACGCGCGGTACCACCAGGGAACGAAGCTCTCCGTCCGGCCCCGGGCGAGCATCGAGACGATGTGCTCTGCGACGTCCTCCGGCTCGATTACTCCTCGCTCGAGGAACGAGTTGCCGAACCGGCCGCGCTGCGGGAAGCCCTCCGTCTCGACGGGGCCCGGCAAGAGGGTGTGCACACGAACGCCGCGCCGGCGGAGCAGGGGCTCGACCGAGCGTGAGAACGCGAGCTGAGCGTGCTTCGACGCCGCGTACGGCCCTCCCGACGGAGCCGCGACTGTGCCCGCAACCGAGACGACGTTGACGACGTCCGAGGGTCGCGCGGCCTCCAACCCGGGGAGGAACGCGCGCAGGCACCACACGCTGCCGAGGTAATTGACGCGCAGCACTTGCTCGATCCGGTCCGGGTCGCCGTCGAGGAACGTTGTGCGCCCGGGGATGCCCGCGTTGTTGACGAGGAGCGCGATGCGCGGATGGCGCTCCAGCACGGAGCCGGCGACGCGGTCGACCGCGTCACGGTCGGCGACGTCGCAGACCTCGGCCTCACCGCCCACCTCCGTGGCGAGCTCCCGCAGGCGCTGCTCGCGCCGGGCGAGCAGCACGCAGGTGAATCCACGCTCGGAGAGCTTCCGCACGAGCGCGGCGCCGATGCCGCTCGACGCACCGGTGACGACCGCGACTCGGCCGGCTACTTGCACACGCGGACGGACCGCGTCGCCGAGGCGCGCTTCCCGCGGGCGGCGACGACGACCGCGCGCAGGACGTGCTTGCCCTTTTTCGCCTTCGCGTTCTTCCAGTCGACGAAGTAGAGATCCGCGACGGCTTTCCGCTTGACGCCGATCCTGCGCTTGCCGTCGTAGAACTGCACGGCCGAGATCTTCGTGGTCGAGCTCGCCGCCACTACGAGCCGGGCGGTCTTGGGAACGCACCGGTTCATTTCGGGCAGGACCCACGTCACGGCTGGCCCCACGACGGCCCTGATCTTGACCGGCTTGAACGCCGTGTTCGGCATGATGTCCGGCCCGGTCACGTTGATGTTCTTCGTCTCCTGGTAGTCGTAGGCGATCATCGTCGCGTTCTGGATCGGGCCCTTCAGCGTCGGCGCCTGAGTCGGCATTCCGAAGAGGGCCAGGCCGGAGACTGGGTCGTAGTCGGACGCGCCGAGCAGTACGCCTTGGTAGGCGATCGTGAGCGAGAGCGGATCGACGCCTGAGCCGGCGTCGGTGACCCGCGCGACGAGCGTGTGCCGTCCGCGGGCGATCCGCTTCGACAGCAGGCTGATCGTCGGCGGCTTGACGTCGTTCAGCCACGAGCGAAGCACGTAGCGGCCGGGCAGCAGTTGCCCCGTGAACGGGTCGCGCGGCGAGTCGACCGAGACGTAGTAGGCCTTCTGGAGCGGCAGCTGGTTGCCGGCTGCGCCGATGTCGAGGGCGAAGTCGAAGGTCAGTGGG
>JALZOQ010000427.1 GCA_030913835.1 Actinomycetota bacterium
GCGGCGCGCGCGGCCCCGAGAGCGAGCCACCGCCGAGCAGCGCTCCGCGCAGATAGGCCGAGCGGCAGCACACGCGCGCGACCACCCGTTTTGGCGGGCGCTCCAGCGGCGCGAGGGTCGCGCTGAGCACGCCGGCCTCGGTCAACACCCGGAGCGCCCGCGCGTCTCCCGCGACGTGCAGCTGGTAGCGCGTCTCACGCTCGAAGGCCGGCCGCCGGTAGGAGCGGATCTCAGAAACGATCCCGAAGTGGCTGAGCAGGCTGAAGCCGCGCCGGGCGACGGCCGCCGTCGGGAGGTCGAGGTGGAGGGCAACCTCGCCGCGTCCGAGCAAATGCTCGCTGCCCGCTGTGTGGAACAGGCCCGACAGCTCGGCGAGCCGGTCACAGTCGCGGGTCGGCTCCACGGAGGCGAGCTCGGCCCGCAACTCTTCAGAGAGCGACATGCTCGAGCGCCAGCAGACGCCGCTTGTAGTCGAGGCCCAGCGAGCCGTACCCGCCGAGGCCGGCCGCTCCGACCACGCGGTGGCAGGGGATGAAGACGCTCAACTTGTTACGGGCGCAGAACGTTCCCGCGGCCCGGGCCGCGCCCGGACGACCGGCGAGAGCCGCGAGCTCGCCGTAGGTCACGACTTCGCCGCGCGGCACCGCCCGGAGTGCATCCGCCAGGGCGCGCTGAAACGGAGTGCCGTAGTCGAGGTCCAGCTCGACGTCGTCGAATGAGACCGCCTTGCCCGCGAAATACGCGCGGAGGCGCGTCACGAGCGGATCGTCGCCCTCGGGTGTTCCACCGGGTCGAGGCAGCTCGCTCACGACGACACACCCCCCGTCGAGCAACAGCTCGCCGATACCCCAACCGTCGACGGCGTACGCGATGCGCTGCACGCTGGAATCTTGCCCGCTCGACTCGTATCGTCCGAGCTCGACGGCGTCGGGAAACCGGATTGACCGCAAGGCGCGCACCGTCGTAGGCTGTCTGCTCTGGGGAGGTGACCCTCGGTGTGACGGGCGATTTAGGGCAGGCGAAGGGTTCCGGCTCACGCCGTCCCGCCGTGCGACGCCTCGCCACACCGAAACGTGCGCTCCTGATCGCCGGCGGCGTGGTCCTCCTCGCGGCAGCCGTCGCAACTGCCGGCTTCCTCCTCCTCACACGGCAACCCTCGACCGACACCCTGGTAGACACGATCCTGACGAGCTCCGACCCAGGGGCGGTCCGGGACGCGTCGAAACAGCTCGCCGAGCGCGAGGATCCCGAGGCCGTCGCCCGACTCGCGAGGGCCGCCCGCACGCCCGAGGCCCTGCGAGGCGTTGAGCTCGTGCGCGACCGCCTCGCCTCTCGGTACCGCGAAGACGAGGTCCGCTCCGAGCCGGAGCGACGAAGCCGAATTCTCCAAGCGCTCGCCTCGACCGACGATTCGGTCGCCGCCTTGCTTCTCGTGGACGCGCTCGTTTCCGACCCGGACCAGTCCGTGCGGACAGCAGCGGCGAACATGCTGCCGCACCTCGACGAGAGCGCACCGGCGGCGGTCGACGAGTTGATTCAGCGCAGGACGGATCCCGCTGGAGGAACCGCCACGACGATCGACGGTGCCCTCGTCGCGATCGGAGCGCCTGCCGCCCCCGCGCTGGCCCGGGCACTGTCCGCTCAGGACTGGGCCTCCAGCCTGCTCGTCAAGCTGGGGCCGGCCGCGGTCGAGCCGCTCGGCGACCTCGCTGTCAGTGGCGACCTACCCGAGGTGCAGGCCGCCGCCGAGGCGCTGCTGAAGATCGAGCGCGCTCATCCCGACGCCGCCGCGGCGGTCTGGCCCCAGCTGGTCCGCCGGTCTCGCGCCCTGATCACGACCACGAACCTTGCTCGCAACGTGGCAGTCGCCGAGGTTCTCCAGGTTGTCGAGCAGGCGCGGCCCGGGCTCGCTCGTCCCGCCTGGACGAAGCTCGTCAACGTGCTCCTGCCGCGGGTGGGCGAGAGCACCAAGGCGCAGGACGCTCTCGTCGTCGTCGGACTGCCGGCGGTGCCCGCGCTGATCCGGGAAGGTCGCCGCGAACCGGACTTCCAGCCGCGCGACGTGCAGCGCCAGATCGACCAGGCCCGCTTCGCGCTGATCCGCATGATCTACGAGAACCCGAAGGCGCTCGCACCGCTTCGGAAGGCCCTGCGAACGCGCGACCACCGGCTGGTCGCGGACCTGATGCTCTTCTACATCCAGCTCGGCCAGCCCGGCAGCGAGAGCATTCTGATCGAGGCGATGAACCGCTACGGCGACCCGCAGATGGTGCTCCAGGTGCTCCAGTCGGACAACCGCAGGCTCGTCAAGGCCGCCTACGCGTGGGCGAGCAGCCATGGGTACACGGTCACCGGCAGCCCGGGCGGCCCCGGCGGGGCTGGGACCTGGGGTGGCGGCCGTCCCCCGCCAGGTACACGGTGACGCGATCCCGCATGACCAGGGACGTCGGCTCCAAGTGCCAGACCCAACCCGGGTCTCAGCTACGACACGTGACGCCCCCGCTCGGCTTGCGCGTCCTCTGTACGACCTCGCCGCCCTGAACCGTGAGCGAGTAGCGAAACAGAAAGCTCCCGCTGCAAACCGCGCCCGGCTGGACGAGCGTGCAGCGCCAGGTGTGGGCGAGCGGCCCGCGTCTCGGCCCAACCTGTCGACAGCTGAGATACCGCGCGGCCCGTCCGCCGAAGTCGCTCGCGAAGTCGCGCCTGACCTTGCTCGCGGACACGAACCAGCCTTGCCGCTGGCAGCCGGGAACCGTGAATGTGCCTTCCTGGGAAGCCCGCTCGCCGTCGCGACGGAGGCTGACGGTCCAGCGCCAGACACCGCGCCTGTCGCAGGACCAGTTGAACGTGTAGCGGAAGCGCGTCTCGCTATCGAGCTCGTTGTCGAGCTCCAGGTCGATCGCGCTGCGCCTTCCTCCGCGCTCGAGCACGAGCTGCGGCGGATCGGGAAAGTCGTCTTCACCGATGGAAGCGATCTCGATCGTGAACCGGGTGGCATCGACGGCCCCGCGACGAACGAGGACCCTCGCCTCCAGCCTCAGCGTGGGCTGGAGCTTGAGCCGGACCTGCCCCTCCTCCTCGTCCCCGCCGTCGACCGCGATCGAGTAGACCTGGCCGCTCGTGGCGGTGAAGGTCACGCTGCTCCCGATGTCGCAGGGCTCGGCGTCATCGTTGCTCTTGACCAGGCTCAGAGCGCTCACGGTAGTGCCCGTGTACACGGCGAGCAGCGTGTTGAAGTCGCTGTCGCAGGTGTCGATCGTGACCGGGCCGGCCGCCGGCGCGGTCCAGCGCCACCAGACGGAATGGCCGCCCGGCCGACCCGCGTGGTTCGGCTCCCCCGGCTCCTTCGTCGCGCCGAAGTTCGTCCCCGTCACCGTCGCCACGGTGCCGCTCAGGACCGCGGCGGCCGCGAAGGTGTCGTTCGGGGGCGGCGTCTGCGCGGCCGCCGACGGCGCTGCGAGGAGACAGCCTGCCGCGAACAGCGCCGAAGCCCAGCCCAGCCGGGCGCCAGGCGCTGGACGTCGTTGTCGTCGGCTCTTGCCGCGCAAGCCGCAGCACGCTCCCTTTGCTCGTGTGGGCCTACCAGATCGTTGGCCGGGCTGTCAAGTGAGTCGCCGGCAACCTGCGGCGCCGCGACCCGCTTCCCTACACTCCGCGCCATGGGCACCCACGGGATCTTCCGACCTCCGCCGGCCGTGAACGAGCCGGTTCGCTCGTATGCCCCCGGCTCTCCCGAGCGCGAGGAGCTCCGTGTCCGCCTGGCCGAGCTGCAGGCGCAGCAGCTCGAGCTGCCGCTCGTGATCGGCGGCGAGGAGGTGCGGACGGGAGCCACGTTCGAAGCGGTCATGCCGCACAAGAAGAAGCACGTCCTCGCCAGCGTCCACAAGGGCGGCGCGAAAGAGGTCGAGCGCGCGATCGCGGCCGCTGGCGAGGCCTGGCAGGACTGGGCGCGCTGGCCGTGGGAGGAGCGCGCCGCGGTCTTCCTGCGGGCCGCCGAGCTGCTCTCCGGCCCCTGGCGCGCGACGCTGAACGCGGCCACGATGCTCGGCCAGTCGAAGACGGCTCACCAGGCAGAGATCGACGCGGCCTGCGAGCTGATCGATTTCCTCCGCTTCAACGTCGAGTTCATGACCCGGATCTACGAGGACCAGCCGAACTCGTCGCCGGGCGTGTGGAACCGGATGGAGTACCGCCCGCTCGAGGGCTTCGTCTTCGCGGTTAGCCCGTTCAACTTCACCGCAATCGCCGGCAACCTCACTTCGAGCGCCGCGCTGATGGGCAACACCGTCGTCTGGAAGCCGGCCTCGACCGCCGCATACTCGGCGCACTTCCTGATGCGCCTGTTCGAGGAGGCCGGCCTGCCGCCGGGCGTGATCAACCTGCTGTATGGATCCGGCGCCGAGATCGGCGACCCCGCGCTCGCGAGCCCGGACCTGGCTGGGATCCACTTCACGGGCTCCACGCCGGTCTTCCAGGGCATGTGGAAGACGGTCGGCCAGAACATCGAGACGTACCGCAACTACCCGCGCATCGTCGGCGAGACGGGCGGCAAGGACTTCGTCGTGCTGCACCCGTCGGCCGATCCGCAGGCGGCGGCGGTGGCG
>JALZOQ010000463.1 GCA_030913835.1 Actinomycetota bacterium
GGGACGTCGAGGTCGAGATCACGGGCGAGCGAGCCCGGGTCGAGCTCGAGCTGGCCGCGCGATACGGGGTCGTGCTGCCCGACGCCGCGCACGAGGCGCAGCAGCGCGTGTCCGACGCGCTCGCGCGCATGTGCGGGCTCGCGACGAGCGCGGTCGACCTGAACTTCGAGGAGTTGGAGCCGTGACGACGAGCCGCCGTCAGGCCCGTCGCGCAGCGCTGTTCGTCCTGTACCAGTCGGATGTGACCGGCCGCCCGCTGGCGTCGCTCTACGAGGGCGAGATCGACCCGTGGGCGCGCGAGCTGACCGAGGCCGTGTCCCGTCGCGCGGAAGCGCTCGACGCGCAGATCGACGAGGCGTCCGAGGACTGGGCCGCGAGCCGGCTAGGCGCGGTCGAGCGGAACATCCTCCGGATCGGGATCCACGAGCTCGAGGCCGAGCAGGTGCCGAAGGAAGTCGCGATCGACGAGGCGGTCGGGCTCGCGAAGCGCTACGCGTCGGAGGATGCCGGCCGGCTCGTGAACGGCATCCTCGGCCGGATCGCGCGCGAGCGGGAGGCTGTGTGACCGAGGTTCCAGACGATTCGCTGAGCCGCGTCGAGGAGCTGTACGCGCGGCTGCAGGCGGCGCGGGCCAAGCTCGAGACGACCGACGACCCCGAGAGCGCGATCGACGTCGTCGCCGAGCTGTCCGAGATCTCGAAGCAGGTCGAGGAAGAAATCGCGCGCATCAGGCGCGAAGCGGAACCGGATGCGGACGCCTGACGAGCTCCGCGCGCTCGTCGAGTCGTACCTCGCCGACCTCGCGCTCACCCCGGAGCTCGGAGAGCTCGCGCAGCCGATGCGCTACGCGACCGGGGGCAAGTTGATCCGCCCGGTGCTCTGTCTCGCGACCGCGGAGGCCACCGGCGCCGAGCCGGAAGCGGCGCTGCCGGCGGCGGCCGCTGTCGAGCTAGTGCACTCGTTCTCGCTCGTCCACGATGACCTACCCGCGCTGGACGACGACGACGTCCGCCGCGGCAAGCCGTCGGTGCACGTGGAGTTCGGGGAGATGACGGCGGTGCTGACGGGCGACGCGCTGCTCGTCGAGGCATTCCGGCTCGGGCTCTTCTATCCGACGCCGGAGGTGGGGCGGGAGCTGGCCCAGACGACCGCGGGGATGATCGGCGGGCAGTACCTCGACCTGGCCTCGCCCGACGCCGACCGCACCGAGGTGCGGCGCCTGAAGACCGGCGCACTGTTCGAAGCGTGCGTCGGCTGCGCGCTCTGGGTCGCCGGCGTCCCGCGCGGGAACCAGGCGCCGTGGCGGGCGTTCGCCGCCGAGCTCGGCCCGCTCTTCCAACTGGTGGACGACATCCTGGACGAGGACGGAGCGGCGCTCGAGCATGGCGCCGACGGCGCGCGACGGCTCGCAGACGAGGCCGCCGAGCGCGCGCACGCCCGGCTGCGCGCGCTTGACGCGGACACATCCGTTCTCGCCGACATCGTCTCAGGCCTCGCGACCCGGACCGCGTAGGTGGAGGAGGTCTCGAAGGACTGGTACGAAGGCTTCTTCGAGGGCGACTGGCTCGACGAGATCGCGCTCAACGCGGATGCGGAGTGGAGCGAGCGCCAGACGAACTTCCTCGTCGAAAAGCTCGGGCTCGAGACCGGCGAACGCGTCCTCGACCTCGCGTGCGGCCATGGGCGGGTCGCGCTCCCACTCGCCGAGCGCGGCTTCCAGGTCACCGGCGTCGATCTGAGTCCGCGTTCGCTCGAGCTCGCGCGCGCCGCTGCAGATTCCCGGAGCCTCGACGTTGCCTTCGTGCAGTCGGACATGCGAGAGCTCGACTTCAACGGCGAGTTCGACGCCGCCTACAACGTCTACACCTCGTTCGGCTACTTCGACGAGGACGAGGAGAACCTGAAGGTGCTGGAGGCCGTGGCACGCGCGCTTCGCCCCGGCGGGCGGTTCCTGATCGACGTGCTCAACCCTGGCGGGCTCGCGGCGCGCTACCGCGAGCGCATGTGGGACCCGCTCGAGTCGGGTGGGTGGTTCCTGCAGGAGCACGAGTTCGACGTCCTGCGTGGGCGAAACAAGGCCGTCTGGACGTTCCTGCGGCCTGACGGCGCCCGCAGCGAGCTCGTGCATTCGCTCCGCACCTACGCCCCGTGGGAGCTCGCGCGGATGCTCGAGACGGCGGGGCTCGACGTCGTCGGGGCATGGGGCGATTTCGAAGGCGCCGAGCTGAAGCTGGACTCTTGGCGGCTGATCATGCGCGCCGACCGGCCGTGAAGAAGCGGCTTGATGTCCTGCTCGTCGAGCGTGGCCTGGCGGAGAGCCGGACCCAGGCCCAAGCGCTCATTCTGGCGGGGCTCGTCCCGGGCCACGACAAGGCGGGGACGCAGGTGGACGAGGACGCCGAGCTCTCCGTCGACGAGCGACCGCGGTTCGTCTCGCGGGGCGGCGAGAAGCTCGCGCACGCACTCGATGTGCTGGGAGTCGATCCCGCGGGCCTCGACGCGCTCGACGTGGGGGCCTCGACCGGCGGGTTCACCGACGTCCTGCTCAAGCGGGGCGCCGCGCGCGTGATCGCGGTCGACGTCGGCTACGGCCAGCTCGCGCTGCGGCTCCGGGACGATCCGCGCGTCGTCGTGCTCGACCGGACGAACGCGCGCCAGCTGGAAGACCTGCCTTTCGCGCCCGAGCTAGTCGTCTGCGACGTGTCCTTCATCTCGGTCCGCAAGGCGTTGCCGCCTTCGTTGCGGCTCGCCGCTCCGGGCTGGCAGGCGCTCGTGCTCGTCAAGCCGCAGTTCGAGGCGGAACGCGCCGACGTGGGGAAGGGTGGGGGCGTCCGCGACCGGGAGATTCACCGGCGCGTCCTGCGGGAGACGGCCGAAGCGGCGCTGGAATGGGGAGGGCAAACGGTCGGCGTCGTAGACTCTGGGTTGCCGGGCCCGAAGGGAAACCGGGAGTTCTTCCTGCACCTCGTGGAGCGAGACCGGCCGCACATCGACGATGAGCTCGACACCTGGATCGAACAAGCAATCTCGTGAGCCGGTCCGCCGAGCGGCGGTGATCACGCACGGCAAGGTCGACACGATCGGGCCGGCACTCGAGCGCCTCGCCGGGGTCGCGGGCTCGGCCGGCGTCGAGCTGATCCTCCCGGAGGAGGAGCGCGAGAAGCACGGGCTGATAGCCGAAGGCGACGATGCCATGCGCGTCGACGTCGCAGTGGTGCTGGGCGGCGACGGAACCATGCTGCGCGCGCTCCAGCGGTTCCTCGGCACGCCCGTGCCGGTGATCGGCGTCAACTTCGGGCGCGTCGGCTTTCTCGCCTCGATCGGGGCGGACGAGCTGGAGTCGGGGCTCGGGCGCGTGTTCGCAGGGGACTTCGACGTGGTCGAGCTGCCGACGCTCGATGCAGAGACGAAGGCGGGGCGCTGGACGGCCGTGAACGATGTCGTCGTACGCAGCTCGAGCGTGGGCCGCATGGTCGAGCTCGGCTGGAGCGTCGGGGACGAGGATCTCGGGACGCGCCCGAGCGACGGGGTGATCTGCTCGACGCCGGTTGGCTCGACCGCGTACAACCTTTCGAACGGCAGCCCGGTGCTCGTCTGGGGCCTCGACGCGATGGCCTTCACGTTCGTGGCGCCGCATGCGCTCGACGCCCGCCCGCTCGTGATCCCGCGCGACCGGCCGCTCACCGTCGTGAACCGGACGCCCGACGTCGCGGTCACGGTGATCGTCGACGGCCACCAGGT
>JALZOQ010000002.1 GCA_030913835.1 Actinomycetota bacterium
TGTGCATGTCGTGCCAGATCAGGTACGGATGGACGGTCGTGGCGAGCGCCGCGAGCAGGCCGCCGAGCGGTGAGACGAGCCGGCGGCCGAGCTCGTAGACGAGGAGCGCGGTCGCGGCGGCGACGAGCAGCTGGGCCGCGCCGACGACGACCCACGACGTCCCGAAAGCCCAGTACGGCGGGACGAGGAAGAAGCCGTACAGCGGTTGGGTGTAGGCGGACGGATGGCCCGGGATGAAGCCATACGTGCCGTCGTTGAGGAACATCCGGGCGAAGACGCTCCCCTTGTCCACGTTGGCCGACGTGATGCCGCCGCGCTCGGCCAGAAGGACGACCAGGCGGGGGAGGATCGCGGCGGCCGCGACGAGCAGGTACGCGAGCCGACGCTCGCTTGCGCTACGAATCCAGGCGTGCCGCACGGCGATCACGAACGGTACGCGGTCGTCTCCTGCCACGTCGAGCGACCGCTCGACGACCGCGTCTGGACCCGCTTCTCACGTCTGCAGGCGCGTCGGCCCGGCGGCTTTCCGATCGCGGCGATCATGCGCCCGCCCGACGGCGAGGACGAGGCGACCTGGCTCGCGCGCGCTCGCGAGGCAGCCGGGCGCGGCCCGTTCGGGCTCCACACGCACTGGACGTCACCCACGCACGCGCGCCCCTCGCCCGGCGGCGAAGAACCTGCGGCGCGTGTGCGACGCGAGGTGGAGTGGCTGCGCGAGCACGGCCTCGAGCCCACGCTCTTCGCGGGCGGCGGGTGGTACATGGACGACGGCGTCGCCGACGCGGTCGCCGAGCTCGGCCTCGTCGATTGCACCGGAACCGCGTTCCTGCCGTCCTACCTTCCGCCGGGTGCGCCGCGGCTCGCCGCCGGGCAGCCGACGACGCTGGAGCTACCGAGCGGCCGCCGGCTCGCCGAGGTTCCGGCTACGCACTCGCTCGGGATGCTCGCCCGCGCAGTGCTTGGGCCACTTCCGCCCGTCGTGCACGCGTACTTCCACGACACGGATGTGCTCGACCGTCGTCGCGCGGTCGCGCTGCAGGTCGCGCTCCGCGCCTTGCGCGCCCGCCGGCGGCCCGGCGGATTCGCCGAGTGGCCTAGGCCGGCTTGACGCCGCTGAAGACGATCACGTTCGCCATCAGCCGCGGGTGAGCCCGGACGTAGCGCCCGACGACATACTCGAGCGCCGGGCGCTCGAAGCCCTCCAGCAGCTTTCGGACCTCGTCCGGGGTGAACATGTGCAGGTGGGTCGGGTTCTCCTCCGGATTCCGGCCGAGCATGAACCGCACGCGGTTCTTGAGGCGGTACGCGTTGGGAACGGAGGCGACGAAGGTGCCGCCGGGACGGAGCACGCGGCGGGCCTCGGCGACGAGCCGCTCCGGGTCGCGGATGTGCTCGAGCAGCTCGCCGGCCACGACGACGTCGAAGCTCGCGTCCTCGAACGCCAGGCCGTCGTCCACGTTCGCCCAGTGCGTTTCGATCGCGAGCTCGCGCGCCGCTTCCTCGAGCGCCTCGCGGTCGACGTCGACGCCGACGACGTCGTTCCCCTCCGCGTAGGCCCTCGTGAGCGCCCCGTAGCGGCACCCGACGTCGAGCACCCGTTTCCCCGGCCCGCCGACGATGCGGCGGAAGTGGTCGGCGCGCTCGTCGCCGCCGAAGACGAACTCCCGGCCCCGCTGCGCGCGGTGGTGCTCGCGGTACCGCTCGTTCAGCTGCTCCAGCTCGCTCACATTGGAAGTTTGCCCGACCTACACTTCAGGGGTCTTGGCGACCAAACCTGTCGTAGAAACCGACCAGCCTGTCGCAAAGGCGGCGCCTTCCGTCGAGGACATCCGCCGCTCGCGACCCTACATCTTCACCGCGAGCCCGCTGCGCGCGCTGGCGCGGCGGTTCGCGAGCATCGTCTCGCTCGTCGTCCTGGACGTGATCGGCCTGGTCCTCGGGCTCTACGGCGCGCTCGTCGTGCGCCAGGCGGTCTACGGGGACTTCCCGCCGCTGTGGGGCGTGCTCTGGCGCGACGCCGCCGCGAAGTGGCTCCCGTTCCTGACCCTGATCATGCTGCTCGTCTTCTGGCGCGCGCACCTGTACGCCGCGCGTGAGTTTCGCGCCGGGCTGGGGCGCATCGTCTCCTCGCTGGCGCTGGTCGCCGTGCTCGCGTTGGCGTTCGGCATCGGAGTGGGCCATCGCTACAACACGTTCGGCCTCGCGCCCGCCGCGCTGGCGCTGACGGCCGTCCTGATCGGTCTCTTCCGCGCCAGCTACGACACGCTCACGAAGGACATCTTCAAGCTCGCGGGGATCCGGCGGCGCGCCGTCCTCGTCGGCGAAGGAGACAGCCTCGAGCACCTCTACAAGACGCTCGGAACCGGGCGCGGCGGGATCGCCTACGAGTTCGTCGGCGCGGTCGCGTCGCCCCACGAAGGGGCCCCGCTGCCGATTCTCGGCGACCTCGAGGAGCTACCCGCGATCCTGGGCGACCACCGTGTGGACGAGCTGATCGTCACCGACCAGGCGTTCTCGGAGGAGGAGCTCCTCGAGATCGTCGAGCAGGCGCACCGCTCCGGCGTCCAGGTGCGCATCGCGCCGAAGACGACCTCCCTGCTCACGCAGCGCGCTGAGTACATCCCGGGC
The DNA here is from genome assembly GCA_030913835.1 of Actinomycetota bacterium. GTDB lineage: Bacteria > Actinomycetota > Thermoleophilia > Gaiellales > Gaiellaceae > UBA5186. The sequence continues at coordinate 2,629 of JALZOQ010000002.1, forward strand.
CAGGGCGTGCCGCTGTTCGAGCTGCGACCGCCAGTCTTCGCGGGAACCGACTGGGCCGTCAAGCGCGCGTTCGACATCTCGGTCGGGCTGCTCGTGCTCGTCGCCGGCCTTCCCCTCTGGCTTCTGATCGCCGCGGCGATCAAGCTGACCTCCTCGGGGCCGGTCTTCTACCGAGACGAGCGAATCGGCCTGGGCCAGCGCGAGTTCGACATGTTCAAGTTCAGGACGATGTACGCCGACGCGGCCGAGCGGCAGCCCGAGCTCGAGGAGCAAAACGAGGCGGCCGGGGCGCTGTTCAAGATCCGCGACGACCCACGTGTCACGCCCGTGGGGAGGCTGCTCCGCCGGCTCTCGCTCGACGAGGTTCCTCAAGTGCTGAACGTCTTCCGCGGCGAGATGAGCCTCGTCGGGCCGCGCCCGTTGCCGGTGCGCGACTACCACCTGCTCGAGGACTGGCATCGCAAGCGCTACCTCGTCCTGCCGGGCATGACGGGCCTCTGGCAGATCTCGGGACGCTCGGAGCTCGGCTTCGACGACCTCGTGCGGCTCGACTTCTACTACCTCGAGAACTGGTCGATCTGGCTCGACATCTCGATCCTGGTGAAGACGGTTCCCGCGGTCCTGATCAGCCGCGGCGCGTACTGACGGCTAGACAGTCGCGCGATTTCCGCGCTACCCTCGGCGAGTCACTTCTGAGGGGGAGGTCTCTTTTGCTTCGCAGTCTTTTCGTTCTCGGCGTGCTCGCCTGCGCGCTTGTCGCCGTCGGCGTCGCGGCGGGCGGCAAGCCGCCGTCTTCGGCGAGTACCGGCGTCGGCTCCGTCTTCCTGCCCAATCCGGTCGCCGATCTCCAGATCCAGACGCTCACTGACCAAAAGGACTCGGACGCGGCGGTTCCTGCGCGCGCATACCACGACGTCACGCTGACCAACCTGGACGGGAGCGGCTTCCTCCGGGGCGACTGGGTGAACGTCATCAGCGAGACCGGGAATCCCGCGTACTCGCCGACGAACACGTTCCGCTACACGCGCAGCCAGGACGAGTTCGAGCAGGTCATGGCGTACTTCTGGGTCACGGAGGCGCAGAAGTACATCCAGAGGCTCGGCTTTGGGAGCACCCGCCGGCCGGTCAACATGGAGTCGCAGGACGTCCGCATCAACCAGTGGGGCGCCGACAACTCCTTCTCGTGGGACAAGCACGACCTGCTGCGCTTCGGCAAGGGTGGCGTCGACGACGCCGAGGACGCGGAAGTCATCCTCCACGAGTACGGCCACGCGATGATGGACTCCCAGCAGACGCCGTTCGGCTACGGCGCCTCGATCGAGTCCGGTGCGATCGGCGAGGGCTTCGCGGACTACTGGGCCGTGACGGTCTCGCTGATCGTCGCGCCGACGCCCGACCCGGCATGCGTGGCGGACTGGGACTCGGTCTCGTACACGTCGACGGTGCCGCACTGCCTGCGGCGGGTCGACACGAACCTCAAGTACCCAGGTGACCTGAACGGGCGCGTGCACCACGACGGGATGATCTGGTCGCGGGCGCTCTGGGACATCCGCGGCGCGCTCGGCAGCACCAAGGCCGACACGGTCATCCTTCAGGGGATGTTCGACATGCCGACCCCGACGATGCCCGAGCTGGCCAGGAACACCGTCGCTGCCGCCTCGTCGATCTACGGCGCGACGACCGCGGGCAAGGTGCAGAAGGCGTTCGAGGCCCGCGGGATCCTCTAGCCGCGGTCTGAACGAACTCGGAGGGGCGCTTCGGCGCCCCTCCGTCGTTCCCGGGCCGCTAACGAAGCCGACACATCCGCCCGCCATACTTTCCGGCGTGAAGGCGCCGAAGATCCTTGCCGTCGCGTCCGCGATCGACCTCGAGTTCCGCTACGGCTGCACGCCGGCCTGGTGGCACCTCTGGAAGGGGCTCGCCGAGGTCGGCGTCGACCTGATCGTCACGCCCTATCGCGGCAAGGCGATCGAGTCGCCCTGGTGGCGAACGGAGCCCAACCCGCTCTACCGTGAGGCCGAGCTCTACGCGGGCGCACGCGGGCTCGCCGCGCGGCTGAAGGGCGACACGCACGTGCGCCGCGGGGAGGACTCGCCCGAGGAGTCGGCCGTCGATCGCGCCACCCGCGAGGTGATCTGGCGCTACGTGACGCCGCGCTGGCAGAAGCATCTGGAGCGGATCCTCGAGCGCGAGCCCGACATCGCCGCTGTGCTCGTCTTCACCGTTCCCATGAGCCACCTGCGCGGGATCCCGGAGCGGCTGCGCGAGCGGTTCGGCGTCCCGGTCGTCTTCTACGACGGCGACGTCCCGATGAGCCTGCCGGAGTTCGGCGGCATGGACACGGGCTTCAACTACTACCACGGCGCCGACCCGTCCGAGTACGACCTCGTGATCTCGAACTCCGAGGGCGGGCTCGACCGGCTGCGCGAGCTCGGTGCCCGCCGCGCGGAAGCCGTGTTCTGGGGCGTCGATCCGGAGCTGTTCGCGCCGGCGCCGGTCGACAAGGACGTGGACGTGTTCTTCTACGGCTACGGCGACAAGTTCCGGCGCGAGTGGATGCAGGCGATGGTCGGCGAGCCCTCGCGGCGCGAGCCCGAGATCGATTTCGCGCTCGGCGGCGGCGACTTCCGCGGCGACACGGGCAGCGCCCGGACGCTCGGGACGATTCCGTACAACGTCTTCCCCCAGGCGATCTCGGCGGCGCGCGTGAACCTGAACATCACCAGGCGATCGCACGCGTCCGTCTACGCGTCCTCGTCGTGCCGGCCCTTCGAGCTCGCAGGCTGCGGCGCGGCGATCGTGTCGAATCCCTACGAGGGGATCGAGCGCTGGTTCGAGCCCGGGCGCGAGCTCCTGGTCGTGTCCAGCGCGGACGAGGCCGTCGAGGCGTATCGCGAGCTGCTGGACGATCCCGCCCAGGCGGAGGAGCTGGGCCGACGCGCGCGCGAGCGCGCCCTCGACGAGCACACGTACGCACGGCGCGCGGAGCAGGTGCTGGAGTTGATCGGGCTCGAGCGGCCCGCAGCGGTGGGCGTGCGTGGCTGAAGTGGCCTCCGAGGCCCGTCCCGTCGAGCCGGCTTTGCGCCCGGGTGATGTAGGTGTACATCTACATCACCCCCGACGCCTGGCGATCGTTCCCGCCTTCAACGAGGAAGGCTCGATCGCAGGCGTGATCGGCGAGATCCGCGCGTTCGATCCCGACTTCGAGATCGTCGTGGTCGACGATGGCTCAGCCGACCGGACCGCGGGCGTCGCCCGGGCGGCGGGTGCGCACGTGATCAAGCTGCCGTTCAACCTCGGGATCGGCGGCGCCGTGCAAACCGGCTTCCGCTACGCGTGGGAAGAAGGCTTCGAGATCGCCGTTCGCGTCGACGGCGACGGCCAGCACGACCCGTCGCAGCTCGCGGCAATCCTCGCGCCCGTGCTCTCAGGCGAGACCGACATCGCCGTGGGCTCGCGCTTCGTCGGCGAGCGCTCGTACCGCTCGTCACGGTCGCGGCGCATCGGGATCCGGCTGCTGGCGTGGACGGTCTCGGCGCTCGTGCGCCAGCGCGTCACCGATCCGACCTCCGGCTTCCAGGCGTTGAACCGGCACGGCATCGCGCTCTTCGCCGCCGATCTCCCCCACGATTACCCGGAGGTCGAGGCGACGGTGATGGTCTTCCGTCACCGGCTGCGGATGCGTGAGGTACCGGTGCTGATGCGTGAGCGTGCCGCCGGCCGCTCGTCGATCGGGGCGTTCGCGTCGGTGTACTACATGACCAAGGTGCTGCTGGCGATCTTCGTGGGCGTGTTCCGCCGCAACGTGGTCCCGCTGGAGGACTTGATGGATCCGTGACCCCGCTCAAGATCTCAATCGCGGCCGCGGTCGCGTCGCTGCTGCTCCTCATCGTCGTCTTCGAATTGATCCGCAGCCGCCGTCTGCGCGAGCGCTACGCCCTGCTCTGGCTCTTGACGGGCCTGGTGCTGCTTGCGCTGTCGCTGTGGCGCAGCGGGCTGAACACGATCGCCGGGTGGTTCGGCGTCACCGGCTATCCGCCGGCTGTCCTGTTCGCTGTCGGGTCGCTCTTCATCATCCTCGTCCTGCTGCACTACTCGACGGTGATCTCGCGGCTCTCCGACCAGAACACGATCCTGGCGCAGCGGCTCGCGCTGCTCGAGGAGCGCCTGGGCCGCCGCGACGGCCCCGACGACTAGCCCTTGCCCGCGGAGCTGACCGTGACCGGCCTGCTCAGCAGCACGAGGTCGCCGATGTTGGGGTCGTCGATCCAGTTGGCGACGAGCCCGACCCGGTAGCTCCAGCGCCCCTCCGGCAGCGGGCGGTCGGGGTCGAGCCACGTGTTCCCGCGGGCTGTCCCGATCGGCTGCATTTCGAGTCGGCAGTCGCTCGCTCCGGCTGTGCGCGGAAGGCAGCGAATCCCTGCGACGCCGAGGGGCAACGTTGGGTCTCCGATCCCACCCGTTCCGCCCAGGTAAGCGATCTGCAGGTACCGCGCGCGGTAGACGCGATAGAAGGCGTTCACGCCCGCGAACTCGGGCTTCGTCCAGCTGATGTGCTGGCCGTCCGGCGCCTCGCGGACAGACGTCCTGAACGAGTCGTCGACCGGGACGACCACGTTTTCGAGGAAGAGCTTGGTCACCCTCCCGTCCGTGACCGGGCTCGCCACGAACATGAGCAGGAGCGGGACGATTCCGAAGGCCGCGGCTGCGGCGATGACCGGCCGGCTGCGCCAAGCGACCACGCCTCGGTCGCGTTCAGCGAACCGGCGTGCGAGCCTCGAGGCTGCGCCTGGCAAGAGCAGAGGGATCGCGGCCGCGAAGAGCAGGAACGGCGGAAAGCCGGGAAGGAACAGCCGCAGGAAGGTGCCGGCCTCCATGCTCGCGCCCGGCGACATGCCCTTGATCAGGAAGAACGAGAGGAACCAGGCCGACAGGAATGCCGCTTTCGCGATCGAGTGCCTCGCGATTCCGATCGCGCCCGCGACTGCAACCCACTCGGTTGCGCGCGGACTCCAGAAGAACTCCCGCAGCTGCGCCAGGTTGCCTTGCGGACCGACGAGCTGTTGCCAGCTCAGGTTGAGGTTGTCGGACAGGGAGCCGGTAATGAACGGCGTCGTGCCGGCCGCGAGCGCACGCGTCTCCGGCTGGAAAATCGGCAGGTACCCGAGGCCGCGCTGCTTCCACAGCGCGAGCGCAATCACCCCCGGGGCGAGCCCAAGCGCGAAGCCGAGCGCCGGTCGGAAGCGTCGCGCGAGCGTGAAGCCGACCAACGGCGCGGCGAGGAACAGTGCGTTCGCCGGCTTCATCCCGATTGCGAAGCCCGCGGCGAGTCCACCGAGTACGCCGTCCACCGGAGCGCGGGTGTCGAACGACCGTAGGCAGAAGTACGCCGCGACCAGGACAGCCACCATCGAGGGGAAGTCACCTAGCCCGGTCAGACCGAGGGCCTGGGGGAGGAACTGCTCGACGTACTTCGCGTGGTATCGCGGATCCCAGAGCGGGATGACGAGAAACGGGGTCACGACCCAAAGCGCCGCCGCCGTGTAGCCGACGGCGCGTCCGGCGACGCGCGACGCGATCCCGTACACGGCGGCAATGGCGATCGGCTGGAGCACCAGCACCTGCAGCAGGATCAGCGCGGGCAGCGCGGCCAGCAGGTTCGGGCCGAAGATCCACGTCAGGGGGATCAAGACGTATGACCACGCGTAGCCGATCTGCGACTGTGGAATCTCGGCGCGCCCGAGAGCCCACGCGTCCGTGTAGAAGAACGTCTGGTCGCCGCCCTGGTAGAAGAGCCAACCGTTGTGCCGCACGACCGTCGCGAAGATGGCAATCGCGATCCACTGGGCGAGCACGACCGGCCCGAGGACGTTCCAGGG
>JALZOQ010000011.1 GCA_030913835.1 Actinomycetota bacterium
CTCACGAGCGGGGACGCGTGCCCGCCGGAACGTTGGGCCGTAGCATCGGCACTGTATGCGGCTCTACCTCTCGTCATTTCGTCTGGGCGAGCATCCGGAGCGGCTCCTCGCGCTGCTCGATCCACCCAGGCTCGCCGCCGTGATCGCGAACGCGATCGACGAGGCGCCCGACGACGTCCGCGTCGAGGGCGTGCAGCTGGAGCTGGACGCCTTGCGCGGGCTGGGAATCGACGCCGAGGAGCTCGACCTCCGCGACTACTTCGGCGCGCCCGGGCGACTTGCCGCCGACCTGGCCAGGTTCGGCCTCGTCTGGCTGCGCGGCGGGAACACGTTCATGCTCCGGCACGCGTTGGCGGAGAGCGGCGCGGACGCCCTCCTCACCGACCTACTCGCGCGCGACGCGCTGGTGTACGCGGGCTACAGCGCGGGCTGTTGCGTGCTCGCGCCGAGCCTGCGCGGGCTCGAGCTGGTCGACGAGCCGGAAGCCGTGCCCACGGTGTACGGAGTCCCCGCGACCTGGGAGGGCTTGGGCGTGCTGGAGTACGCGATCGTCCCGCACGTCGACTCCCCGGGGCATCCCGAAACCGAGCTCTGCGGCCGGCTCGGCGAGCATTACCGAGCCCAGGGGGTTCCGCACAGGACGCTGCGGGACGGCCAGGCACTCGTGATCGACGGCGAGACGGAGGCGATCACGTGAAGTTATTCCCGAGCAGCGCGGCGGCGTAGCCATGGGTGTCGTAGTACGACCGGACGCGGATCGCCTTGCCCTTGCGGAAGGTCCAGACACGGACGACCTCGCTCGCAAAAGGCGCCTCCGTCACGCAGGCCTTGCCGGCGGCTGCGATCACCTCGACGACCGTTTCGCCGTCCGAGTAGAGCTCGAGGAGATCGAAGCGCTCGTAGGCCATCGCGGCGTTGAGGAGCTCGAACCAGCGGCGGACGCCCTCATGCCCGTGGTGCGTCCCCGCCCATGGAAAGAGGTCGATCGGTCCTAGCGCCGACCACTCGACCTCCTCGTCCAGCAGGTCGAAGAGCGGGTCGCGTCGCAGGCGTCCGCTCTCTGGGTCGTGAAGTTGCCGTACCGCCTCGCTGTTCGCCGAACTCACCGCGCGATCATCGCATCCGGCGAACCCACGCGGCTGGGGTCAGCCCGGAGGCTTGAACCCGGCCAGGGTCTCTCGGAGTTGCCCTGCCGCCGCCGCCACCGCGCTGAAATCCTCGTCGGCAACGGCGCCGTTCAGCTCTTCGAGCTCGGCGTTGAAGCGAGTGAGATCCGTCTCTTTCAGTGTGTGCTGAATCCGGTCCCGGATGTAGTCGAGGCTGAAGAAATCCCCGTTGACCGCGGCCGCGTCGCCCGCCGCTGCGTCGACCAGCAGCTGAGCTGCCCAGAGGTCGAAGCGGGCGCGGTCGATCTCGGTCACCGGACGGTGACGGAGCTGAAGGTCGAGGCTCCATCGAGCGACGTGGATCGCGGCCTGGCGGGCTTCGGGTGCCTTGCGGCTCCTGATCCCGTCGGCTAGGGCCTCGAGGGCGCCGCTCATCTGCGGCTCGAGCCGGTCCGGCACCTCACCCGCTCTCACGGTCTCCCAGGCGGCTGTCATCTTCTTGACCGTGGCCTGCGCCGCCTTCCAGTTCCCCGACTGGGCCGCGCCGAAGACATCGGCCGCACCGCTCTCCAGGGCGAGAAGCTCGGCCGGCGCCGGCTCGGAGAGCGCATCGGTGGGTACCGCCAGGGCGAGCGCCTCCACGTCGCCCCCGCCGGCGGTGAAGAACTCGCCGTAGCCGGGCGCGAAGGTCTTCCGCTCCTTCGAGTTGTCCATATGGACTTCCTCGATCACGAGCCCACCGTTCACGGAACCCAACGGGCCTTCGAGCCTCCGGCCGACGGCCTTGACGGTGACCTCCTCAAATACGAAGCCGGGGATGTTCTCGGGCCGGTACACGTCGCCGACCTGGGGATCTGCGGGCATGATCATCGCTGCGGGGCCGTCCTTGCCGGCGATCCAGGTGCCGTGCGTGTCGGCGATGAGCCCGTCCTTGAAGTTGAAGACGTCCTCGCCGAAGTACCACACCGCTCCGTTGTCGTCCTGGGCGTAGAAGTCGTATGCCACCTCGTGGATGCGCCCGCCGAGATAGGCGACGTACTGGGAGACGAGGGTCTCCACCTTTTGGCCCTGCCACTCGATGATCCTGGTCTCGGGCAGAAGCGTCACCTCGGTCCTGAAGGGCTTGCCGTCGACCCGTCCGAGCAGCAGCACCGACGCCTGCTTCGACACCGGGAACAGCGCGTTGCTCACGTCGGTGGGGTCGGAGAACGTCGGCGACGCGAGATCCACCCGCTCGCTCTCGGGCGCAACTCGGATGCCCTCCACGACCGGCTGCGGGATCGTCTTCCGAGCGCTGATGGAGTCGTTCCCATGCCGGCAACCGCTGACAATGAGCGCCGGCGCGAGCATGGCCACGATGGCGAACGTGCGTCCGGCGCCCCGATTTCTGCGATTCCGCCTCAAGACATCCATCTGATGCTCGTCCCTGGTCGCGTTTCCCAACCGACCCGGAGAAGCCTAGACCCTGCGGATTAGAAGGCGATTAGGAGAGGCCCCACTGCCCCAAGCAATCGCAGGCCGCCATACTCCCGTCGTGTGAGCGCGACTGTGGCGCAGGCGGAAGACCATCTGGCCACGGGTTATGAGGCCCTGGCAACGGGAGACTGGTCGGGCGCGCGCGGAGCATTTGCGAGCGCCCTTGCCGCGGTCGAATCGCCCGAGGCGCTCGATGGGCTCGGCCGAGCCCTTTGGTGGCTCCGGGAGGAGCGCGATGCGGTGGTCCATCGCGAGCGGGCGTATGCAGGGTTTCGCCGAGACGGCGAGCTTGCGCGGGCCGCGCGCATTGCTCTCTGGCTCTCGCGCGAATACGCCCTCGCTTTCGGGAACGACGCCGCAGCAGGCGGCTGGCTTGCGCGGGCAGAGCGGCTGCTTCGAGACGTAGCGCCAGGCGCCGAGCAAGGATGGCTCGACCTCGCCCGCTCTGAGCGCACCCGCGAGATCGAGGAGTCGGCGCGCCTCGCGGCTTCGGCCCTCGAAGTGGCGCTTACGGCCGCCGACACCGATCTCGAGCTTCGCGCTCTTGCCCAGCTCGGATTCGCCGAGGTCGCGCTCGGGCAGATCGACGAGGGGCTCGAGCACCTCGACGAGGCGATGGCGGCGGCGACGAGCGGCGAGCCGGCGAGTCTCGAGACGTTCGCCGACGTCTGTTGCACGTTGATGCTCGCGTGCGAGCGGGCGGGCGATGTCGAGCGACCGCAGCAGTGGAGTCGCGTCCTTGAGGAGTTCGTACGGAAGTACGACCACGTCACGTTGCTCGCGTTTTGCCGCACCTGTTGCGCCGACGTCTTCGCCGCAAACGGGCGGATCGATGCCGCCGAGGAGGAGCTCGTCGCGGCGATTCGCGAACTAACGGATGCCGGTCAGCGGTCGCGCTGCGTGCACCCGGCGGCACGCCTCGCGGGTATCCGCGTCCTCCAGGGCCGCTTCGACGAGGCAGAGCAGCTCCTCACCGGGTTCGAGGACGACCCCGACGCGATCCGCGTAGCCGTTGCGATGCGGCTGGCCGTCGGCGAGCCGCGAGGAGCGGAGACTCTGCTCGTGCGGCGCCTCGACGAGACCGGATGGACGAATCTCCTCTCAGCTCCGCTGCTCGAGCAGCTCGTCCAGGCGAGGCTCGCGGACGACCGGTTGCCGGAGGCCCGCGACGCCGCCGAGACGCTCACCGCCATCGCCGGCCCCTCGGGTCGCGAGCGGGTCGAGGCCGCGGCAGCTCTCGCCCGAGGGCGCGTCGCCTCGGCTGCCGGGGACGCAGACGCCGTCAACATCCTTCAGCAGGCGGTCAACGGATTCGCTCGGCTCGGGCTCCGGCTCGAGGTCGCGCAAGCCCGGCTCGAGCTCGCCCGTGCTCTGGCTGATCAGTCTCCGCCTGGAGCGATCGAGACGGCACGGCATGCACGCAACGAGCTGGAGGCACTGGGCGCCTCGCGTGAAGCAGACGCCGCAGCGGCGCTGATGCGATCGCTCGGGGCGAAAGGGCGGGCAGGCCCGAGGAGCATCGGGTCGCTCAGCCGCCGAGAGACCGAGGTGTTGCGTCTCCTCGGCGAAGGGCTTTCGAACCGTGACGTCGCGGAGCGGCTGTTCATCAGCCCGAAGACCGCCGAGCATCACGTGAGCCGGATCTACGGGAAGCTTGGTCTCAAGTCTCGCGCCGAGGCGGCCGCTTTCGCCGTGCGCAACCTCGGGGCCGAATAGGGAGTTTCCCCCTACCGCGACACGCGACGGCAGGCGAAGCTGGCGGACAACCACGAAAGGAGTGTTCGAAATGTCCGAGCAGAACAAGGAGCGGGTCCGGGAGTACTACGCGGAGGTTCTGAACGGGAGGAACCTCGACGCGGTTGTCGACTACTTCGCCGACGAGCGGATGGTCGAAGGCGTCCGTCGCGGCTGCTTCTCGTACTTCACGGCGTTCCCGGACCTGCACATCAGCCTCGACGAGCTGATCGCGGAGGGAGACACCGTCTTCCTGCGTTCGACGATGACCGGGACGCACGACGGCGAGTACAAGGGGCTCCCGCCCACCGGCCGGCACGTCGCCGCGGAGACCGCCGAGGTGTTCCGCATCGCAGACGGCAAGTTCGTCGGCTACTGGTGCCTGGCGAACGTCGCCGGCTTGATGCGACAGATCACCGAGGAGCAGGCCGTCGAGGCAGCTCCCGCGGCCGCGGGTTGAGGAGGACGAGATGGATCTCTCGGACCACCGAAACTTCCGTCGGACGATCGCCGGCGCCGCGATGATCGGCGCGCCGCTCGTTTTCGTTCTCGCGGAGCTGCTGCACGCCGAGTTCCAAACGGAGGCCGCGAAGCAACTTACAGCAGTCTCGGACAACACCGGCCGCTGGTACGCCGCGCACGTGCTTGTCCTGCTCGGGCTCGCGCTGGTCGTGCCGGCGTTCTTGGGCCTCGTCCACCTGTTGGGGAGAGGGCGAGCGGCGCTCGGGCACCTGAGCCTCGTCGCGTTCGTCCCAGGCCTCGTCGCCATCGCTGCGATCGCCGGCATGGAGCTCGTGCTCTGGCAGATGGCCCAGCCGAGTGCGAACCGCGACGAGATGGTGGCGCTCGCCGAGCGCGTCAACGAGAGCGCCGGCACCGCCGTCGTGTTCCTGGTCGCGCTCCTGTTCCCACTAGCGTGGCTTCTCATCGGCATCGGCCTGTACCGCGCGCGGACCGTGCCCAGTTGGGCGGCCGCGCTGATCGCGCTTGCTCAGCCGGTCGGGTTCGTCAGCGAGCTTGCGGGAGGTCCGAAGGCGCTGGCCGTCGCCGCGCAGCTCGCGTTCGCGCTTGGACTGATCCCTGTGGGCATCCGGGTGCTCCGACAGTCGGATGCCGACTGGGAGCCCGAGCGTCCGATCGTGCCGACGCCCGCGACCGTTTGACAGTCAGCCGCGCATTCAACACCCACAAAACAGAAGGAGTGAACATGCCGAAGGCCTCGAAGCAAACCGCGTCCGAGTCGATGACGGTCGAGGGGTACGAGGGCCATATGGAGGAGCTCGGCGGCTACACCGTTGCGTTCGAGACGTACACGGCCGACGCCGACCTGGCGCCGTTCTTCGTCGGGCTGCCCGACGACCGCTGCCAGTGCATCCATCTGGGCTACGTGCTGAAGGGGAAGGTGAAGTTCACGTACGCCGACGGAAGCGAGGAGGTGTACGAGGCGGGTGAGGCTTACCACGCACCGCCCGGGCACACTCCCACGCTGTACGCCGGGACGGAGATCGTCGAGTTCAGCCCGACCAAGGAGCTCCAGCAGACCATGGAGGTCATCACCCGGAACATGGAAGCTGCCTCTGTCTGAAGCCGATCCGCGATGATCGCTGCGTGGATTCGGTCCTCGATCTGATCGGCGACACGCCACTGGTCCGCCTCCGCCGCTGCGTTCCGGCGAACGGGGCGGACTTGTGGCTGAAGCTGGAGTACCGGAATCCGACGGGATCTATGAAGGACCGCATGGCTCTCGCGATGATCGAGGGTGCCGAGCGCGACGGCCTGATCTCTCCCGGCGACACGGTCGTCGAGTACACGGGCGGCAGCACCGGGCCGGCGCTCGCGCTCGTCTGCCGCGCAAAGGGCTATCGCGCGTTGATCGTGATGGCCGACTGTTTCACGGAGGAGCGCTTCCAGCTGATGCGCGCGCTGGGCGCCGAGATCGACGTCGTTCCCTCGGTCGAAGGCCGGCCGAAGGTGACCTCCCAGGACATCGAAAACATGGTTGAGCGGGCGGCGGAGCTAGCCGTGCGCGCGGGCCACTACGCGACCGACCAGTTCAACAACCCGTACATCATCCCGCACCATCGCGACCACCTCGGGCGCGAGATCTGGGAGCAGACCGAGGGACGGGTGACGGCGTTCTGCCACGGCATGGGCACTGCGAGCTCGGTCATCGGTGTCTCCGAAGCGCTCAGGCCGCGCGGTGTCTTCATCCAGGCGCACGAGCCGGCGAGCTCGCCCGCGATCGGCGGCGGCGAACGTGGGCCGTTTCTGATTCAGGGCTGGACGGGGTTCGCGATGCCGCACTGGGATCCCGACAAAATCTACCACCTCGAGCCGATCGGCGACGACGAGGCGCTCGAGATGACCCGGCGACTGGCGCTCGAAGAGGGAGTCTTCGCCGGCATCTCGACCGGTGCGAACGTGGTCGGAGCCCTGCGTCTCGCAGAGCGCCTCGGGCCTGACGCGGTGATCGTGACGCTCGCCGTCGACACCGGGTTCAAGTACATGAGCGTCAGTCCGTACGCGGAGCTGCACTAGCCGAACCGAACCAACGCGCCGTGCGAATCACGCCGGGAATTTTCATCCACGTCTCGACAAAGGAGTTCGCAATGCGCTTCATCCCGACGAAGTTCCACGCCCCGCTCGACTACATCGTCGGCGCCGCGCTCATCGCCGCTCCGTGGATCTTCCAGTTCTCGGAGCACACCGCGGCAACCGTTGTCCCGATCGTCCTCGGGATCGGCCTGATCGCGTACAGCTTGTTCACCAACTACGAGCTCGGCCTCTGGAAGGTCGCCCCGATGGCCGTGCACAACCTGATCGACATCGTCGCCGGCGCTCTGCTCGCGGCGTCGCCCTGGATCTTCGGCTTCGCCGACAACACGGCCAACGTCTGGGTGCCGCATGTGATCGTGGGCCTCGCGGCCGTCTTCCTCGGCCTCTTCACGAAGCAGCAGGGCGGCTACAGCTACAGCAAGGCCGACACGCCGAGAACGGCAGCCGGCTAGCCCAGCTTCTACGCGCGCGGCGGGCAGGCGCCTGCCGCGCGCTCCTGCTAGCGGTCCTCAGGGGAGTTCCGGACAGCTTTCAAAGCTTTCCATACCTCTTCGGAGGCTCCTGGCTGTCGCCTAGGCCTGACTTCAGATTCTCACGAAGCGCGCGCTCACGCAAGAACTGCCTCAGGCCGGAGCCTCAGCTCGCGTGAACTGCAACCCATTGGCCGAAGTCCGCCCATTTCGCTCGCTTGACTGCGTAGCCACCTGCTGTATTGGCGCTTGAGACGACGAGTGCTGGGCTACCTTGGTCGCAGCCTTCTCGCCGTTAAACGCGACAATCATCGGCTCGAAGAGCTCGGCCTTCTGGATGAAGGCAGCGACGTCGTAGTCGCCGGGTCGCAGCTGCGCGTCCGATGAGGCAGCTCGATTCGGTACGAGGTCGGTTAGGCCCACGCCGTACTCGAGTACTCTGCGATCATCACTTGGCGTCAACCACTCGCCCTCGGTCAGGCCTGTCGCCTGAAGAAGGTTCCAGAACATGTTCCGAGGGTTCGCGTAGTAGTGGCCTGCTCTGGCCGAAGTCGTGCTCTTCGCCGTCCCAACGAAAACTACCGTTAGACCCCTTGCGAGGATGTCGGCGAGCACCAGACGTGATGCTACGGGCCGATAGCCTTTCCATGTGACAAGACCACCGCTGGACCCGGCGCGAGGTGCGGAAGCGGCCAGGAAACTCAAATCCTTGGGCGTCAAGGGCATCTAGTTCTTACTTAGCTCAAGGGATCCCGAAACGTGTAGAGCCGGGTTCCCCTTGAACTTTCGTTGGCCAGCCACAAGAAGAGTCGATTCGGCGTACGACCCTTCGATCAGTTCGTCTGCACTGTGGCACGCAAAGACGAGACTCTTACGCGTGCCCTTCGTTTGATTCCTTCCCACCGAGTGGAAAGCAAGGCTACTCATGAGGAGAACGCCGCCCCGCGGCATCGGTACCGGCAACTCCTGGCCGATCAAGGGCTCAAATAATTCGTGCTCGTCTGCCCAGTTCCCCCCACCCTCGCCTGACTGAGGCCCTGGATATGGGAGCAAATGCGACCCCGGCACGATATGAGTGCAACCGTTTTCGCCTGTTGCTTCTTCGAGGTAGATGAAGACGCTGAGGAGAGGCCGGCTCCACTGCTGGATGTCGCGGTGAAGCCGAAATGGGATGTCGCCGACACGATTGAGCGTGGCATGGTTATGGCGATGCCGCGAGACCTCGACGTTCGGTCCCAACAAGTCCTCAAGCGGTCCAAGAATCTGCGGGGATTGAAGAACCTCGAGAAACAGCGGGTCTCGGGCAAGTAGGTCGTCAAGCCGGCAGATTCGACCTGACGGATTCGTCCTGAAAGGGTGAACCGCTCGATCGAAGTGGTCGTCGACTATCTCTCCCAACGCATCAACCAAGGGCTCGGGGATAGCCTCAGCCACACGGACATAGCCGGTTGCCTGAAAAAATCTTCCGAGCACGCCGGCGCGGCCATCAGCGACTCGAGGGTCAGCGGATGGCACGGGCGCCCTCCCACTGCCACATATCGCGAAGCTGCTGCGCAAAGAACTCGAACCACTTCGGGCTCGTCTTATTTGTCAGACGGAAGCCTGGTCGTTCGCTTGAGGGCGCTCTCCAAGGCGTCAACCAGACGAAGGCTTGAGCCGAATCCGGATCGGATTCATCAAAGAGGTAGATCGTAAACGGCGGTATGTAGTCCATGATCTTGAGTTCGAACTGCGCAGAGGCAGAGCGCTTCAAACCGATCGCTCTCAGAACTGCGATCGCAGCCTCGTGTTGGTGGCGAACTTCTGCAGGGCTCTTCTGAACGTAGCTCCGAGTGTTCGCCTCAAGCACAGCATGGCCCTCGGGATCCATAGCGAGGACGTGGAGTTTTCCGCCGCTCTGAACCACTCGGTCGAAGTCAGATGCATAGGTGGCCGACATTCGATTGTGCGCGAATCCCATGATCGACAACTCTCGAGTTGATCGCATCGCCTGCTTAAAGGCGGCGCTGTTGTGGACGTAGTTCTCGGAGAACAGTGCATCAGCGAGCGATGTTTCCTCTGCCGATCCGAGGCTGTCCCGGAAGTGCATCGCATCTCCTTCTTGACCTCCGCGACTTTGAGACTGACCCGTTTCAGACGCGAGGATTGCTTCCGCGACCCGCGTGATGGTCTTCATTCGCCACGACTCGAAGCGACCATCGCGTAGTTCCTTTCGACGATAGGTACGCCCGTCGCAGTCGATCTTGCGGGCCGCGGCGTCCTCACGGCCAGTGAGGGAATACTTTCTCAGCGTCTCAGAGAAGCCGAGGTGATCTAAGGCTGCCTCCTGCCAAGGAGACTCAAGGGCTCTGCATCCTTTGAGCACCCCGGCCTCGATCGCATCAAACCGGCCATTGGGATCGTCCCCACTCTTCGCTACTGCCGCTTGCACAGAAGGCAGCCTCTCCAACGCGGGGAGTTTCAGCTCTGACACACGCCAAGAGCCCGCGCCTTTCTGGGCGAAGGTCTCGACGTCAGTGACGAGTTCAGCGATGTCCATTTTTTGCAGCGAAGCATCCGCGCCGCTCCACACTGCCATAAGCGCGCCACGCCGCGCCAAATGCCAGAGGTCGCCGCGCTACGCCAAGCGAAAACGCCATTGTCGCGCCGACCTTGCTACTCAACCATGTTGCGTGATGGAACGAATCACGCTTCACGTGCCAGAGACGCTCAATGACGGCGTCCCCGTCGCTCTTGGGGACTTACAGGCGTACGAGACAGAACTACTCGAGATCGCCGGCGGGTTCACGGTCACACCCGCAATTGGCGCATGGCGCTCACCGTCTGGCGAGCTACACCGCGAGCCTCTTCGCCTCTACTCGCTCGACGTCCTGGACGCGCGGGTGGTACGCGCCCAGGTGCTTGAGCTCGCACAGCGCATTACAGCTGAGCTGGAGCAGGAAGCCGTCTATGTGACCGTCACGCGAGTTGAGGCAGTCGAGGCGACGGGCGTGCCTGAGCAGGTGCCAGCGTGAACCCACGAATCGGGCGGAAGGAGTCCCATGTCAGAACTAGTGCCCCATCGGCTTAATGGGCGGGAGGATCGTCGGGTCGGGCGTGAGGTCGCGCTGCTGAATGCGCAGGCGAGGATGTCGCTCGCGCGCGTGCAGCTTGCAGCCGACGTACAGGCTGCGCGCGTTCACGGGCTGGCCTTCGTCGGCAGTCAAGCCCTCATGCCGCGGCGATGGTTTCCGAGATCGAACAGCAGCTCTGCCAGCTTGCTCCTGAGGCTGCTGGTCGGCTGACGGCGATCGGCGATATTACAGCGCTTGGCCTCGCCGAGATCGTCGCCGACACGGCGCGGCCAGGTGAGCCGGTGATGTCGACCCTCCTGGTGTTGATCGCGCTCTCGCCGTTAGCGTCTGGCGCTTGCCATCGCTGCGTTCCATGTTTGTTCCAACGAGAAGTTCAACCGCCGCACGTCACGCATTTGACGGTGTAGACGACCGTGGCACCGTAGCCGCCGGTCACTTCGTCGAAGGTCACGGTCGCAGTGGTCCCATCGATCGGTAGCCTCGCTGTCCTGCTCACTGTTCCCGAGATGGTGAGCTCGAACGCTGAAGCCGTCTTCTCTCCCGTGATTCGATAGGTCTGTTCGAATCGGGGTACAGGCGTGCCCCCACAGGAGAACACGCCTCGCCTCTCGGTCACGTTTCCAGTAACCGTTTGCGAACCATCGACCTCGAGGGTGACCGTCCCGCTTACGGGAAGGCGCGGCGGGGAGCACCCCGGCTGGACGGCCTCGCCGCCGACAGCGCCCTTCCACACCTCGCGTGCGGAGGGAGGCTCTGCTTCCCCGGCGACCGTGATCGTGATCTCGTCGGTCAGTTCGAGCGCTGCGTGTGCTCCGTCGCCGGCCTGGAGACAGAGCGTGTGCTCACCGGGAGACAGGGCAACATCTGTCTCCGTCGCTCCGTCGTCGAGATGCCGGTGGCTTGAATCGCCGGAACTGTCTGACCCGGGGCGATGCAGTCGGCATCGAGCATCAGGTGGAGATGGCCGGCGCCTTCGCGTACAGAACCGGAACGCTCGATGGTCAGGGCGTCGGCGTTCATCACGACGCGCACTGGGCTCGCACGGTCTCGCCGTCGCCGGGCTCGACGAACGACACGCTGCTGCTGCTGCCGCCGTCGCCGCAGGCGGCCAGGAGGAACAGGAGGACGGCGACCCCCGCAAGTCTGACCCGTCGAACCCCTAGCGCCCGCTGACAATACTCCAGAAGCGAAACCCGGGGGGCTTCCGGACAAAGTTGAGCCCGCAGAGCGGGGGCTGTGTCCGGCTGAAACGGGAGCGACGGGACTCGAACCCGCGACCTCCGGCGTGACAGGCATGTTTCACCGATACGGACAATGGGCGACGATTGACGCGTTATCGCTCTATCCACGCGGCTCTGCGGGTCTCCGACGCTGATTTCTGCACGCTTGCGCAGGCTTGATTTCGGAGGTTTGCTGCCCTTCTGCTGCCCGGACGCGCCACGCTGAGCCAAGTCCTGATCAGGAGACGGAGCTCGCAGCGAGGACAATCAAGCCGATGTGACCTTTCTGGCGGTGCTCGGCAGTCGGCGGCACTGGCGGATCTGCGGGGGAGAAAGTTGTCATGTGATGCTCCTTTCGGTCGATCGGATGGGTGGGAGTTCGGCGCGCGGAAACCAGCACGCCGATTGGTGTAGGCGGCCCTCTCGGTAGCCGAGCCACCGCCGTGGTGCGAGATGCACCGCGCGCGGTCGTTTTGTCTAGGGCACTCGGTGCGGACACGTCGGCGCGGCAGCTGGGTGCGTGTAGTGCGGAGGCCGTTTCACGTTCGACCGCTCTTGCTGCCAATCGCGCCGAGGATGGTGCTGATCATGGTCGCCTCGGCTTCGGACCCGGGATAATTACCACGCACGGACGCTCGGCCCCGCCGCGCCGAGCGCGCCGCCTCCTCATTGACTTTGTGCCGTGGAAGTTAGAGCCTCGCCTGGTGGACCAACATGATCGTGTGGCTAGGGTCTATGAGTGGCGCCAGGCACAGGCGGCGAGCTTGGCGTCAGCTTGCTTTACGTTGTCGGGCCTGATCCTCGCGCCGCTGCTGGCTGCCGTCTTCGACGGTGAAGCGGAGGTCGAGATCTGGCAACTGATCGCGTTTGTGCTCGGTGCGCTACTGGCTGCGGCTAGTGGCGCTATGTGGCATCGACAAGCGAGACGTGACCAGGATCAGTACTACAACCCAACCCTGAAGTGGTAGCCGAGTGGAACCTCTCGACGTTCTGGCGCCGGTAGGCTTGCTCGCAGGGGCGGCTGCCCTTGCGTGGACTTGGCGCGCCCGGTCTGACCCTCCGTACGCCTGGTGGTCTGATGCGGGGTCCAATCCGCAATCCAGCGGCTCAGGCTCCGGCACAACGCCCAAAGCCGTGATAAAGGAGAGCGCAGCGGAGGAGTCGTTGCGACGGCGCGAGGTCGGAGGAGGCGACTAAAGCGCTATCCAGACGAATGTGCCCCTGATGCGTGCTGCGACCGCGCGAGCGCGCTCGGGTACGACGACGTATATAGACGACGCGATGCCGCCATTGTGATGCGGCTGCCGCTGTTTAGCGGCGCCGCGGGTGGCACGAGAACGCCTAGCCCGGCGAATTTGGCACGGCCTGGACTAGGCTGCCGACGGTGGCCGGGCCGCCAGGGAGGAAGCGGTGGTCATCTGGCTGTTCCCCTACTTGCCGCTCAGGCGGCGCGTCACGATCGGTCGGTGGCTGCTTATCCCGCGCGCCGACCTTCGGGATGACGATGCCGTCAGTGCCGAGGTAGCACAGCAGGCGCGGGATGTTGCGCGGCTTTATCGGCTTCCGGGTGATGGCGGCGGCTTCGGAGCCTTCGTCAGCACGGCCGAGCAGCGCGTGGGCGAGGAGTTCGAGGAAGCCGCGCTCGGGCGGCTCTACCAGACGGTCGTCGTGGCGATGCTCGACGAGAACCCGTCACGGGCTGACCCTGAGGTTGAAGAGCACAACGCCGGCCATCGCATCTGCACGACCGAGAACCTGCAGTTGTTCGGGCATGGGGTCGACGCCGACGGCTACACGGCGTACTCGACCGGCGTGATGGTGACGACGTTGGTCGGCGGCCCACGCGTCGGTGAGAGCGAGGACGTGATCGAGCCGCCGAACGAAATGAAGCTGCCGCTTATGCGGCCGCAGATGGATGAGGTCTACGCGGCGGCGCTGTACGACGTTCTGGCGGATCTCGATGAGGACGGGCCCGACCTTCCCGGCGCCATTCGCTGGCTTGAGGTCAGCTGGATCAGTGCCCGCGCCGTTCGCGTAGAGGCGCGCGTGCTCGCACTCCGCGCGGGCTTCGACCTTCTCTTCGGCGGCGCGACAACGAGCACTATCCGAGAGCGGCTGAGCGAGCTTCTCGACGAGGAGAACGCGCCGCGGACGCGCCGGCAGTGGACCGGTCACGGCAACGATCGCGAGGCGGACTGACCGACCTCGAGTGGTGGTTCCAGTCGTTCGCGCTGCTGCGGAACAAGATCGCGCATGGGGCACGGTCGACCCCGCGGAGCTCGACTTCGAAGACGGCATCCCGCACATCTGGCATGCCGAGCTTCAGCTGCGACGAGCGATCAAGAAGATCGTCGCCGACATGGGCCATGAGGACGTGCTGCTCGACCCTTTTGAGCGCATCGCCCGTCGGTTCGGCGAAGACGGTGGCTAAGGTCGGCCGACACGTTCTCATCCGCGGACGTCGAACCAGTCCGGGTGACAAAGCTCCCGCCACCCCGTGACCCTTGACTCGCCGATTCCGCAAACGCGCTCAGCCCAGGCCCGCTAAGCCCCGGAGAATTGCTGCTCGCTCCTCACTCAGCGAGCTGAGTTCGATCGCGAGGAGCGCCTCAACGAGCTCGCGGAGATTGGCGAGCTCGTCGGGTGCGACCACCCGTTCAGCCTCGCCGTGCACGAGCTCGCTGCGCCTCCCGAAGTGCCGACCGACGAACTGCCGCCAGTCGCCCTCCGTGCCGCCGACGTGTGCGGCAAGAAGCTCGCGCACCGGCCGGATGTCCGTCGTGTCCGGCATCGCGAGCACCTCGGCGACGAACCAGAGGGCAAGATACTGATTGACCGGATCGCGCTCGTGGATGGCGAGCCAGAACCACTGGCTCGCCAGGCGGAGGCGGCGCTTCTCTTCAACGGGCCGCGCCTCGTAACGGGCTACATCGGTCTTCTGCCAGTCCAGGAGCTCGTCCACGGAGACGCCGATGACGTCGAGCTGGAACTCGTGCCCGACTTGGTCGGACCCGATCCGCCGATTGAAGTGCCAGTCGTCGAAGACCTCGCCGGCTTCCTCCGTGAGCACCACACCAAGGATGCGCGCTCCGAAGCGAATGTCGAACATGGTCTTGAGCTCGGCAAGTCGTTCGCGACCTTCGGTGATCTGCTTCGGCGGCTCACTTGCGTTCGTGTGGAGCAGGAACTCGACGTAGAAGACGTCCCTTACCTCGTCCTCCCATGCGTCGAAGACGAAGTTCTCGACGCCGGTCACCTCGTAGCGAAAGACGTCGCCGTCGGGGACGAGCCGACCATACTCCGGGAGCACCCACTTCCCCGCTTGTCGGGCGGGAAGAGCTCCGGGAAGGTTGACGCCGCCGCGGTTCACGGAACCGTGTCCGGTCGTGATCCTCACGTTTGGCCAGGTAAAGGTGGCCTCAGCGATGACCGTGCGCAGTGTCTTGAACACGATCCGGTACGCCGGAACGCCCCCATCGAGCGGATGGTCTTCGTCGCCACCCTGCCACCCGCTGAACACGATCCAGTCGGGCTCGTTGCGTCCTGCTTCCACACGGCGACTGTAGATCGTGGCGGCTTGGGCTCAGCGGACCTTGGGCGCGAACAGCGTGAAGTCGCCGGCACCGACGAGCTCGCCGGCGCGAATCTCGCGCGTGGCGTACATGTAGAACACATTGCCTTCGGCATCGCTGACGCCCGAGACAACTCCAATCCGCACGTGTTCGAGCATCGCGTCGAGTTCAGCCAGCAGCTCCTGGCCGCGCGTGAGGTCGAAGACGAACGGCCGCTGACGGTAACGGGCCGCCGGCCGAAGGTCGGCCAGTCGGTTGAGCAGCTTCGCGAAGCGAAGGTCGCTGTTCCCTAGTTTCGCCCAGGCGTTGTAGTTGTTCGTCACAGCTCCGTGTGAGCGGCTTTGCAGCACGAGATCAACCGTCGGTCGGTTCGAGAGCAGTTCCGCTTTGGCCAAGAGCTCGGCGGCCGAGTAGGCGGCGTCGACGAACGAAGAGAACCGTGAAGCGGCGAGGGCCTGCCGCGCGGTTTCGAGGAAGTCCTCGGCTAGGCGCAGGAACTCAAAGCGGTCCGGGTGGCCGTCGCGGCCGAACTGAAAGGCGAGGCTCCAGCCGTCACGGTGGAGGAAGGCGGTCACGTGGGGGACACCGGCGTCTTTGGGCGGCGGCGTGTATTCGGTTACGCCAGAGATATCCTCGAGCGTGACCTCTTCGCCCTTATCGATAGCGCGGGTGACGACGGCGAGAATGGAGCCTGCGACTTCGTCGTTCAGGCGGATCTCCTGGCCGCCGCTCTCAGGGAAGAGAACCTGAAAGCGGAAGACGAGCTCGTCATCGGCGAACGTGCCGGTATCGCGGCGGCGCTCTATCTCCGGGACGACGAAGCGCTCGACGACGTCGTCGAAGAGCGGCTGTCCCCATTGTTCGACCGATGGACTCTCGCTCGAGCCCGAAGGAATCGATTCGTTGCTCATTGACGACACGTTAGCCACAGCGCGCTCTGCGGCCTCTCGACGTGCCGATTGAGAGTGGGTGAGGTCGCCAGGCTGATGCCTGCGACTTGCGCGTTCAGGTTCCCTAGGCGGCGTACTTCTCGTAGCGCTGCCAGAGGCGCATCCGCTTGACGCGGTAGATGACCAGTTCCTCGCTGCAGCTGTGCACGGCGGCAATCTCGTCCGCTGTCAGCTTCGCCGCGACGTCCTGCTGGATGCGCTCCTTCGGCAGGAGGATTGCGGCGCCGAGGTCGTAGGCCTCGTCCTCTTGCGAGCGATCGTAGGAGCGCTCGAGGAACCCGGTCTTCGGGTTCAAGGCGATCGAGCAGGGCGTGTGACGGAGGAGATGGTGCGAGAGCTCCTCCATCAGCGTCGCCGCCTGGCGTTTCTCTGAGCGGGCGGGGTTTAGCAGGATCATCAGGGTCGGGTCGCCGTCGCAGCAGAAGGCGAACCCGTCCCACTTGATCCGCCGGAGGCGGTCGGCGAGCTCGGCGTCGCCGAAGTCCTCGGGGTAGAAGATGTGCGCCGGCAGCGCGTCGGCGAGCCGCCAGGGACTCAGCGGTTCGAGCTGGTCGACCTTGAGCTTGCCGCGGACCACGGCGGCGAGATGTTCGATTCGCCACTTGTCTCGGTAGTCGCCGCGGTTATAGGACACGGTGTCACTTTCCTTTTCCCTTTGATCGTGCCTGCTTCGCGCTCAAGGCGTCATAAGCGAGTCGGAACATCTCCGACAAGGCCTCGGCGTCGTCACGGCTGAGATTCTTGTCGGCCCGAAGGTGAAGCTCGACGGCTTCGAGGGTGGAGGCGTCGGGTCCGTGGACGACGATGGTGCGGACGCGTCGCGCGTTCTCATGCAGGACCGGGTCGATCCGCACGCCGGCCCAACGGGCCAGGCGGAGAAGGGTCTCGCGTTCGGGAACATGACCGCGTTCGACACGCGAGATTGTCGGCGCCGAGACACCGACCACCTCGGCGGCCTCGCGGATGCTCAGCTTCTTGCTGCGACGCTTGGCGCGCACGCGCTTAGCGAGCTCGATGGCGTCGATCAGGTTCTCTGTCTTGGGCCCGTCGGCGGGGTCGGGCATCGCGCCTCCCATTCTAGGGTAGTTGTTTCAGTCCTGCACCGGCGTCTCACGGTGGCGGAAGCGACTGCTACCATTCAACACAGAAACACTGTTTCACGACAAAGGGATTAATCCAGATGCCGATCGGCTCTCAATCCTAGAGGAGGCAAGCGTGAGCACGACCGAGAAGCAGAGCCAGGAAAAGAAGAGTGACGAGGTCTCTATCCTCGTCAACAACAAGGCAGTGACGGTGCCGAAGCACACGACCGGCGCCGAGATCAAGAGCCGCGCCGGCGTCCCGGCGACCTTCCAGCTGTTCGAGGTCAAGGGGAAGAAGGAGGAGCCGGTCGGCGACGACGACAAGGTGACGGCTAGGCAGGGCGACCGCTTCATCGCCTCGCCGTCTCTGGACCCGTCGTAGGGAGAAGGGGTGACCGAGGAGCAGACCGAGGCGCTCGCGGACGTCAAGGCGACGTTCCGCGAGCACGAAGTCGACCACGAGGAGCTCGAGGACGGCGCCGCCTGGGTGATCGTCCGCCAGGTCGCCATCGGCTCTGGCTGGAACCGCGATGCGGTCGATCTCGCCGTCAAGCTCGCGGTCACCTACCCGGCGCCGCCGCCGTACCCCTTCTACTGCGAGTCCGGCCTTGTCCGCACCGACGGCAAGTCTTTCTCGCCGACGCAGTCGAACAACGTCGATATCGGAGACGGCATCGCGCGGACGCAGATCTCCCTGCGGATCCCGACCCAGGAGAGCTTCGACAACGACCACGAGACGCTCGGGGCACGCTTCGTCGCCGTCATCGCCTGGTTGAGGAGCCCGCGATGAGCTGGACGGCGACGATGCTCGAGCGCGACTACGAGGTGCTCCACGCGCACCTGTTCCAACGCGACCAAGACGAGCACGCGGCCTTCCTGTACGCCGGCTTAGGCAACGACGGCCGCGGCAGTCGCCGGCTCCTCGTCCGACGCATCGTCCCCGTTGCCGACCACGAGTTCGTCCCCTCTGACCGAGATGCCTACCGGCAGATCGTCCCGCGCGCAGTCGCGCGAGCGGCCATCGAGTGCGACGATCTTGGCCTCTGCCTGCTCTGGGCACACAGCCACCCGTTCTCCTACGACCGCGTCGGGTTCAGCGGCGACGACCTCCGCGCCCACCGCTACGGGCACCCGGCGATGATCGACATGACACACGACCGGCCGGTCGCTGGCCTCGTCTTCGGCCACGACGCCGTCCTGGGCGAGATCTGGCCGAGCGGGGAGGAGCCGACGCGGCTCGAGTCGCTCCGCGTCGTCGGCTCGCGCCTGCGGACGCTAACGCCGGAGCCGATTGTGGGCGCGGCGGCGGAGGAGCGCTACGCGCGTCAGGTCATCATGTTCGGCGCGCGCGGCCAGGCGATCCTGCGCGGCATGACCGTCACCGTCGTCGGCGCCGGTGGCGGCGGCTCGCTGCTCGTGCAGATGCTCGCCCACCTCGGCGTTGGGCGCATCGTCGTCGTCGACTACGACGTCGTCGCCGAGACGAACCTGTCGCGCATCGTCGGCGCCGGCCCCGGCGATGTCGGCAGACTCAAGGTCGAGGTGATGCGGGACATGGTCGCCCGCATCGACCCTACGATCGACATCGTGCCCGTCCCCGGCGACATCTTCTACGCCGACGACGCGCGCGAGCTCGTCGGGGCCGACTTCGCCTTCCTGGCGACTGACAACATCCTCTCGCGCTACGCCTTCAACCTCGTCTGTCACCAGTACCTGATCCCCGGCACCCAGGTTGGCGCCAAGGTGACGGGCGACGTCGCCGGCGGCATCGAGCTGATCCATGTCATGGAGCGGCCGCTGACCCTGCGGGGCGCTTGCTTCTACTGCGCCGGGGCGATCCCCGAGGACGAGCTGGCGCGCGAGCAGAGCACGCCGGAGGAGCGGCGGGCCCAGGCCTATGTCGACGGCGTCGTCGGGGCCGACATCGCCGAGCCGTCAGTGATCACGCTGAACTCGGT
>JALZOQ010000036.1 GCA_030913835.1 Actinomycetota bacterium
GCGTGGATGATGGACGCCTACTCCGGCCGGTACGGGTACACGCCGGCGATCGTGACGGGCAAGCCGGTCGAGCTCGGCGGCTCGTACGGCCGCGACGCTGCGACGGGGCGCGGCGTCGTCTACTGCCTCGAGGAGGCCGCACGCGACTACAGAATCGAGCTCGAAGGCGCCACCGTGGCGATTCAGGGCTTCGGCAACGTCGGGTCGTGGGCGGCCCGCCTCATCGGTGAGCTCGGCTGCCGCGTTGTCGCAGTGACTGAGGTGAAGGGCGGGGTCCATCGTGCCGACGGCCTCCACGTGCCGGCGCTCTGGGACTGGGCGCAGGAAACCGGCTCGGTTGTGGGCTTCTCGGGCGCGGAGGAGATCTCGAACGCCGAGCTGTTGGAGCTCGACGTCGACGTGCTCATCCCGGCCGCGCTAGATCGCGTGATCAACGAGGGCAACGCGGACCGCATCAAGGCGCGGGTCGTGCTCGAGGCGGCGAACCATCCCGTCACGCCGGCGGCCGACGACATCCTCCAGGAGAAAGGAATCATCGTCGTCCCGGACATCCTCGCGAACGCCGGCGGCGTCACGGTCTCGTACTTCGAGTGGGCCCAGAACATCCAGCAGTTCCGCTGGGAAGAGGATCACGTGAATGCGGAGCTCAAGAAGACGATGTCGCGCGCCTGGCAGAGCGTCTATGAGCGGGCCATCCTCGACGGGATTCCGCTCAGGCTCGCGGCGTTCGCGATCACAGTCGCGAAGGTCGAGCGCGCGGACGTGCTCCGCGGCTACATCTAGATTCGCCGCGGGACGGCCGCGAGGGCAAGCGCCCAGACGATCGCGACGGCGACGAACCCGGCGCGGCCCTGGCCGAGCGGGTCGAACGCGAGGCCGAGGAGCGGCGTCCCGGCCAAGATCGTGAGCGCTGCGAATGCGTTGACGACGCCGATCGCGGTGCCGGGAGCATCCGGGCGCAGACGCTGCGCGCCGGCGAAGGCGGTCGCGAACGGGATCCCCGCCGCCAGGCCGACGAGCGCTGCCGCGACGACGAGGATCGGGAGCGGCAGATCGGCCGCGAGCACGACCGCCGCGGTGGCGCCGACCACGAGGCTGCCCGCAACCCAAGCTCGAGTGCGCTCCGGATCGCGCCGCAGAAGCCAGCCGCCGAACGGCCTCGTGACCAGGCCGCCAAAGAGCACGAGCGAGCCCACGATGCCGCTCGTCGAGCTCGACCAACCGTCCTGCTCCAGCAGGGTCACGACCCAGTTTCCGAGCACGATGCTTAGTCCGAAGGACGCCGCGTGGATGGCCGCGAAACGATAGAGCCGCCGGTCGCGCATCAGCTCCCCGACGCTCGCCCGCTCGTCCTCGTGACGCTTAGGTAGGCCCGCGGGCGCAAGCACTAGCAGCGGCATCACCGCCAGCGCGAGGACGAGCGCGCTCGCGAACGGCGCTCGCCAGCCGAGTGGGCCGGCAAGCGACGGCACGACCGCGAGTGCCAGCCCGGGCCCGGCGACGGTAACGCCGCCGTACACGCCCTGCAACGTCGGCGAACCGCTGACCGCCCGGATGTAGTCGGCCCCGGCGATGAACCCACCGGCTGTTCCGAGCCCCATCAGGAGCCGTGCAGCAAGCACGAGCCACAGGTCCGGCGCGATCAGCGCGACCGCATTCGTGACTGCGACAATGCCGAGCGCGGCGAGGCCGATCCGGCGCGCGCCGTAGCGGTCGATCAGCCGTCCCGCAGGCACCTGGGCGACGAAGTGAGTGAAGAAGAGAGCGGTGGTGAAGAGGCCGACGAGCGCGAGGCCGACGCCGTACTCGTCGGCGAGCTGGCCGGCGACGGCGCCGGTGTTCGCGATGTTCCAGGGAACCGCGAACCCGAGCGCGAGCCCGCCGAGAATTGCTAGGCGCCGACGGTTATCCAGGCGATCGTTCGGTCGGTGAGCGCGTCGAGGGCCCTCACGGACAGCTCCAGGTGCTCCTCTTTCGTGTCCTCGAGCTTGGTGTGCGAAAGGCCGCGGAGGCTCTGGACGAACAGCATGACTGTCGGGATGCCCGCGCGCGAAACCTCGGCCGCGTCATGCAGCGGGCCTGATGGGAGCTTGTGCGAGGAGCCCGAAACTTCGCGAATGGCCTCCTCGGCGAAGCCGATCAGCGTCTCGTCGAACAGGATCGGCTCGATGTTCCAGATCCGCTCCCACTCGACCTCGATGTTCTCCTCGCCGGCGAAGCGCTCGGCCGCCTCCTTCGCCTCGCGCAGCATCGTCGCGAGAGTGTCCGCGTCGAGGTTGCGCTGGTCGAGGAGCTGCTCGGCGGTCTCGACGACCGACGTGACGATCCCGGGCTTCGTGACGACCCCGCCACTAGTGCAGACCGCCCCGCCGCCCGCTCGCCTGGCGACATCGCGGATCTCGAGCGCCAGCTTGGCCGCGCCCGCGAGCGCATCGCGGCGCTTGTCCATGGGCGTCGATCCGGCATGCGCCGCCTGGCCGCGCCACGTGATCCGCGAGCGCTCGACGCCGAAGGTCCCAAGGACGACTCCGAGCGGGAGATCCATCGACTCGAGCACCGGCCCCTGCTCGATGTGAAGCTCGAGATAGGCGGCCGCACCCTCGAGCTCGGCGCGGGCTTCGAGCGCTTGGTCTAGGTCAACGCCGTGCTCCTTCAGCGCGTCCGGCAGCGTGACGCCGTCACCGTCCTTGAGCCCGCGCAACTCGTCCTGATCCGCCATCGAGCCGGCCGCCGCAGAGGAGCCGAAGAGCGACCGCCCGAAGCGCGCGCCCTCTTCGTCGGCCCAGTTGACGAGCCGGACGGTCACGGCCGGAGCGCCCGTTTCGGCGAGCCGGCGAAGCACCTCCACGCCGGCCATCACGTTCAGCGCACCGTCGAGCCAGCCCCCGTTCGGAACGGAGTCGATGTGCCCGCCGATCAGCAGCGCCCGGTCGGACTCGCCGCGCAGGGTGAACCACTGGTTCCCGGCCGCGTCGATCGTCTCCTCGGCTCCGGTCCCCTCGAGCTTCCCGCGCAGCCATTCGCGCGCCTGCTCCCACGTGTCCGTCCACGCAACGCGCTGGGCACCGTCCTCGTCGCCGGTGAGCTCCTGGAGCTCACGGAGCTCGGCGACGGTCCGATCCGGCTGCAGAGCCACCACCGCGAGCTTAACCCGCGAGTGTGGTAATCAATACCGATGGCGACCGTCATGGCTCCGACGCGTCCTGAGAGTCGCGCCCCAGACTGGCGCGGGGCAGTTTCGACGGCGGGTGTGACGGTCATCGTCGTCGCCGTCCTCTGGGCGTTCTGGGAGGCCTACCGCTGGCTCGGCCAGCGCGCGGGCATCACCTGGCCGTTCGAGGTGAACGACCGGACGATGCCGCACATCCACGAGATGTTCGGCCAGCTCTTCGAGCCGTCGCGGCGAAACGGCCCCCTGCTGATCGACACGCTCTTCCACGCCGCGCTCTTCACCGCGAAGGAGGCGGCCGTCGGGTTCCTGCTGGGCGCGGCGATCGGCTTTGCACTGGCGATCGTCCTCGCCCACTCGCGCCTGCTCCAGCGCGGTTTCCTGCCCTATCTCGTGGCGTCGCAGACGATCCCGATCCTCGCAATCGCGCCGATGGTGGTCGTCTGGCTCGGCGGCCGCGGCGCGCCGGGCTGGGTCTCGGTCTCCGTCATCGCCGCCTACCTCACCTTCTTCCCCGTCACGATCAACTCGCTGCGCGGCCTGCAGTCGGCGGATCCGCGGGCGGTCGAGCTGATGCGCTCCTACGCCGCGGGCACGTGGTCGATCCTCTGGAAGCTGCGCGTGCCCGCGTCGTTGCCGTTCCTCTTCTCCGCCCTGAAGATCGCCGCGCCCGCGAGCGTCGTCGGCGCGATCATCGGCGAGCTCCCCTCGTCGATCCAGGACGGCCTCGCCGGCGCGATCCTCAACTTCAACCAGTACTACGTGACCTCGCCTGCGAGCCTGTGGGCGACGAACATCGTCGCGGCGACGCTGGGAATCGCCTTCTTCGTCGTGGTGGCCGGCGCGGAGCGGGCTGTCGTACGCCGCGCCCCGGAGAACGTGGCGTGAGGGCCGTCGAGATCCAGGGGCTGACCAAGCGCTTCGAGCAGGGCGACGTCGTCGCGCTGCAAGGAATCGACCTCGACGTCGAGCCCGGCGAGTTCGTCTCGTTGATCGGCCCGTCGGGCTGCGGGAAGTCGACGCTGCTCCGGATCATCGGCGACCTGATCAAGCCGACCGAGGGCCGCGTCACCGTCAACGGCAAGGACGCGCATCGCGCGCGGCTCGACCGCGACTACGGGATCGTCTTCCAGGACTCGGTCCTCTACGACTGGCGCACGGTCTCGCGCAACATCGCGCTGCCGCTCGAGCTCGCGGGCTGGAGCCGCGCGCGCCGGCAGGACCGCGTCCGCGAGATGCTCGAGCTCGTCGAGCTGACCAGCTTCGCGGACCACCATCCGTGGCAGCTCTCCGGCGGGATGCAGCAGCGAGTCTCGATCGCACGGGCGCTCTCCTTCTCCCCCGCACTGCTGCTGATGGACGAGCCCTTCGGCGCCCTCGACGAAATGACGCGCGAACGCCTGAACGCCGAGCTGCTGCAGATCTGGCAGGAGACCGGCTCGACCGTCGTCTTCGTCACGCACTCGATCTCGGAGGCGGTCTTCCTCTCGACGCGTGTGGTCGTGATGTCGGCGCGTCCGGGCCGAATCGCCGGCGTCGTCGAAGTCGACCTGAAGCAGCCGCGGAACTTCGAGACGCGCGAGGACGCTCGCTTCTTCGAGCTGGTGACCGCGGTGCGGGACACACTCCGTGCCGGCGTGCCAGATGAGTCCATGCTGACCGGAGAAGCGCTATGAGTGTGCAGGCGATCGAGCCGATCCCACGCGGGACGGTTGGGCAGCTCGTCGGCCGCAGCGCGCGCGACTGGACTCCCGCCCTCGGCGTGCTGATCGGGGGGTTCGTCCTCTGGGAAGGACTGGTGCGCGGCCTGAACGTCGAGCGATTCCTCCTCCCCGCCCCCTCCGCGATCGGCCAGACGCTCTGGGACGAGAAGAATCAGCTTTGGCATGCGGGCCTGTACACGTTCTCGGAGGCGTTCGGCGGCTTTGTGGTCGGCTCGGCGCTCGCGGTGCTCGCTGCGATCGTCCTCGCGCGCTGGCGGCGGCTCGGCCGCGCGCTGATGCCGCTTGCGATCGCCGCCAACGCCGTGCCGATCATCGCGTTCGCCCCGATCACGAACCAGTGGTTCGGCCCGCTCAACAAGACCTCGAAGATGGCGATCGCCGCCGCGCTCGTCTTCTTCCCGGTCCTCGTGAACACGCTGCGGGGGCTGACCTCGGTGCGGCCCTCGTCCATCGAGCTCATGCGCTCGTACGCCTGCGGTGAGATCGAGGTCTTCCGGCGCGTGCGGCTGCCGAACTCGCTCCCGTATCTCTTCTCGGCATTGAAAGTGGGGACCGTCCTCGCGATGATCGGGGCGGTGGTCGGTGAGTACTTCCTCAGCTCCCAGGAGGCGCTCGGGTTCCAGATCCGGAACTCCGCGGCGCTGTTCAACTTCGAGCTGGCGTGGGCGGCCATTGCAGTCGCAAGCGCGTTCGGAATCGCGTTCTATCTCTCGGTGGCCCTCGTCGAGCGCGCGACGATGGGCTGGCACCATTCGACTCGCGTAGGCGCGGAATGATCACATCGCCCCGGACAGCGGGGAGAAAGGCAGGAATCTGGATGAAGGCACGCAGATGGCTGTGGCTCGCTGGGATGGTGCTCGTGCTCGCACTCGCCGCGGGCTGCGGCGGCAGCGACGACGAGAGCTCCGGCGGCGACGGAACGACGGCGGCGTCCGGCAAGAAGGACAAGGTCACGCTCCAGCTCAAGTGGGTCACGCAAGCCCAGTTCGCCGGCTACTACGCCGCGAAGGAACAGGGCTACTACGACGACGCAGGCCTCGACGTCACGCTCAAGGTCGGCGGCCCCGACATCACCCCCGAGCAAGTCGTCACCGCCGGCCAGGCCGAGTTCGGCATCGACTGGCTGCCGGCCCTCCTCGCGGCCCGTGACAAGGGTGGCGACCTCGTCAACATCGCGCAGATCTTCGGCAAGAGCGGCATGCTCGAGATCACGCACAAAGACAGCGGGATCACCGACGTGGCCGGGATGCGCGGCAAGAAGGTCGGCGTCTGGTGCTGCGGCAACGAGAACGAGCTCTACGCGGCGCTGACGAAGAACGGCATCGACCTGAAGAACGACGTCACGATCGTGAACCAGCCGTTCGACATGAACCTGTTCCTCTCAAAGGACATCGACGCGGCCGCCGCGATGACCTACAACGAGCTGGCGCAGGTGCTCGAGACGAAGAACCCGGACACGGGCGAGCTCTACCAGCTCAGCGACCTGAACGTGATCTCGATGGAGGACGCTGGCACCGCGATGCTCGAGGACGGGATCTTCACGCGCGGCGACTGGATCGCCGACCCGGCCAACCAGGAGATCGCGAAGCGCTTCCTCGCGGCCTCGTTCAGGGGCTGGGCGTTCTGCCGGGACAACCAGGACGAGTGCCTGCAGAACGTGCTCGACAACGGCCCGACGCTCGGTGAGGGTCACCAGCGCTGGCAGCTGAACGAGATCAACGCCCTGATCTGGCCGTCCCCGAGCGGGATCGGCGTGATGGATCCGACCGCGTTCGACCGCACGGCCGGCATCGCCCAGCAGTTCAAGGTGATCAAGAAGGCCGCGACGAACGACGCGTATCGCACCGACCTCGCCGAGGCGGCGATCACGACGCTGAAGGACGACAACGTCGACGTGAACGGCAACGACTGGAAGAAGGAGACGGTCGAGGTCACCGCGGGCGGGGCCTAGAATTCCTTTCATGATGGACCTTCGTCATCGGGGTGCGATGGGCGGGGGGAGGCAAGGACGCAGGGAGTGCCCGTATCGGCGAGATACGGGCGCGACTGAGGACACCGC
>JALZOQ010000067.1 GCA_030913835.1 Actinomycetota bacterium
CGCGCACACTGGGAGCTCGGTGGTGCCGGGCTCCTGCTCGGCCGGCCCCCGGACGAGAGCCTCGACGATGTCGAGCCGCTGATCGAGGAGGCGCTGGGGATCGCGCGAAACCGGGGCATCCAGGGGCAGGCGGTGACGCCCTTCGTCCTGTCGTTCCTCCACGACCGCAGCGGTGGCCGGACGGTGCGCGCGAACAAGGCCTTGATCGTGGCGAACGCCGGACTCGCGGGCGAGGTCGCCGCGGCCTAGCCGGTCTCGGCGACTAGCCCTTCGGCAGCGCGCAGCTCGCGGTCGGCCAGCTCGTAGCCGCGGGCGATCAGCGCCCGCTTGTCGTCGTCGGTCCACTCCGCGTCGGCGCGCCCATGCTCGAGGCTGACCTCGGCGACCGATCCCCGCACCATCACGCGTGGGATCGCGCGGTCGTCGCCAAAGGGGAAGCGCGTCGCGTCGAAGCGCCGCTCGATCGCGTCGAGCAGCCGCGCCCGGTCCCGCCGGCTCCGTACTCCGCGGCGCACGAGATCGGCAAGGTCCGCGCGCAGGCCCTGAAGCTCGTGGATCGACGTGTCCTTCTCGTCGGCCAGCCGTTCCTCGAGCACGGTGTTCCGGACGATCGCCGCCCGCGTGAGGCGCAGGATCATCTCGGGCAGGTGTCCCGGCTCGCCGCGCGCGTCGCGACGCTCGGCCTCGCGGATCTCCTCGATGAACGCCCGGACGGGAGGCACGCGGCCGAAGCGCTCGAGCCGCTCGCGAAGACGGACGAGCCCGCTCGTACCGATCTGCGGATAGTGCGGCATGAAGCGAAACGCGACGATCATTCCGACCTCCGGCCTCGCGTACGCGTGCGCGAGGGGGAAGTTGCGCACCCAGGCGCCGTCGGTCGCGATCCGCCTCCCGACTGGGACGGGCAGGACGAGCGCGCTGATCGCCGCGGAGGCCACGATCGCCTGGGCCATCTCCTCGGGCTCGGTGTCGCGCGCCGAGTAAACGAGCTCGTAGTCTCGGAGGTCGGTGCCCGGCCGGCCGGGCGAGGCGTCGGTCGCGCAGACGACGAGCTCGATCTCGGCATCGCGCAGCTCCCTCGCCTGCTCGGTGAGATCGCCGAGCCGCGAGGCGATCGTCTGAGGCAGCGCGTACTCGTGGACGCCGGCGAACGGGAGCCGCCAGAGCCGGTTCGGCCTAAAGACGTCGTGCGCCTGAAGCCGGAGCAGGAAATCCTCGAGCTCGTCGAGCCGGTCGAGCGCCGCCATCGACCCGACGAGCGCGCCTGCGGACGTGCCGAAGATCCAGCCGACGCGGGGCCAAAGGTCGGTCTCGCGCAGCTTGCGGAGGAAGCCGAGCTCCATCAGCACGCCGTTCATCCCCCCGCCGGACAGGACGACCGCTACGTCCTTTTCCCTAGCCATGCAGGGAACTTTAAAGATCCTTGCGGGCGAACCCGAGCAGCGCGACCGCGCCGACGACCGCCAGGTACCCGAGCGCCCACAACCGCACCTGCCACCCGCCGATGTATCCGCCGCCGAACGGCCCGAGCTCGAGCACGACCCGCGTGAACCCGGTCGTGTCGGCAGTGATCTGGCGCAACGCGTCCTGGTAGAGCGCTTCGACCGGGACGACGTAGGCGGCGATCTTCGCCGCGTGCTCGAGCGTGTGCGAGTTGAGGGCGTGGCCGATCGACCCGAGCAGGCCGGCCACGAGCCCGGCGCCGAACACCATGAACACCGCGATCCCGTTGGCGGTTGCCGTCAGGAACACCGAGCCGAGCAGCGAGATCGCGGCGATGATCGCGACCGCTGCGGCGAGCTCGAGACCGGGCACAAGGATCCGATCAGGCCACCAGTGCCCGGTCAGTCCAGTGATCAGCATCGACGAGAAGTAGACGATGAGCACGTAGGGGCCCGCGACTCCCACGGCGCCGAGGAAGCGCGCGAGCAGGAGCGTCGACCGCCCGATCGGCCGGACGACGAGCGGTTGGAGCAGCCCGCGGTCGGCGTCCCCGCGCACGGCGCCGAGCGTCAGGAAGATCGCGAGCACGACGCCCAGGAAGAGCGTGGCGAACATCGCGAGCCCGAAGATGAACGCGCCGGCGAAGGTCCGCGCGTCGATTCCCGCGGGCTGGCCGACGCCGCTCAGATCCTGGAACGCGTAGTGGTTCCCGAGCCAGAACAGGCCAAGGAAGCCGAGCGTGAGCAGCAGGACGACCGCGAACACCTTGCGGCGCAGCGCCTCCTCGAGCCCGTAGCGGACGATCGTCCAGACCGCCCTCAAGATGACTCGCCTCCCACCGCCGCCAGGTAGACGTCCTCGAGCGTCGAGCGCTTGACCGAGACGCTG
This sequence comes from Actinomycetota bacterium, assembly GCA_030913835.1. GTDB lineage: Bacteria > Actinomycetota > Thermoleophilia > Gaiellales > Gaiellaceae > UBA5186. The sequence continues at coordinate 2,332 of JALZOQ010000067.1, forward strand.
TACACCTTCCGGCCGGCGGCCACGAGATTCGCGACGAGTTGCGGAACCTCCTCGCGCCCTGCGGCGTCGTAGGTCAGCGTCGCCTCGTCCGTCTCGATCTCGACGCCTCGCGGGCGCGCGAGGTCGGAGGGCGCTCCCGCGGCGACGACCTCGCCACGGAGGAGGATCGCGACGCGGTCGCACACGAGCTCGACCTCGCTGAGCAGGTGCGAGTTCAGAAGGACGGAGATGCCTCGGCCCTGGAGCCGCTCCAAGAGCTCGCGCACGATCCGGCGGCCCACAGGGTCGAGCGCGCTCGTCGGCTCGTCGAGGAGCAGCAGCTTCGGCTCGCCCACGAGCGCCTGCGCGATACCGAGCCGCTGCTGCATCCCCTTCGACATCGCGTCGACCTTGCGCTCGCGGGCGTCGGCCAGATCGACGAGCTCGAGCAGCTCGCGGCGCTCTCGCTCGCCGCCGTGCGAGCGCGCGAGGCTCTGGTGCAGGCCGAGCACCTCGTCGGCCGTGTACCAACCCGGGAACCGGAAGAGCTCCGCGAGGTAGCCGAGGACGGCGCGCGCCGGTGGCGTGCCTGCTCGGGAGCCGAGGATCTCGGCGGTACCTCGGCTCGGGCGGACGAGTCCGCACGCGATCTTGACCAGCGTGGACTTGCCCGCTCCGTTCGGCCCGAGGAGGCCGACGAGCTCCCCCGGCTCGACCTCGAGATCGACTCCGCGGAGCGCCTCGACACGGCCGTAGCGCTTGGCGAGTCCACGGACGGCGAGCGCGGGCGGCACCCGCGCCAGTCTAGGCGCTGGCGAGCTTCGCGTACGCCTGCTGCGGCACGGGATAGAGCATCCCGTTCGCGTACACGCCCGCGGACGTCAGGCAGAACGCGGTCGGCCGCGAAGCCGCCTCGGGTCCCGCCCAGTGAGCGACGTAGCTCAGCGGGCAGGAGTCCGGCGCCGCCGCCTCGCGCGCGCTGCGCCAGCGCGCGAACGCGAGCTCGAACG
>JALZOQ010000119.1 GCA_030913835.1 Actinomycetota bacterium
ACCGGAAAGGGCGGCAAGGAGCGGATCGTCCCGATCGCCAGGCAGACCGCCGAGGCCGTGACGCGCTACGCGTCCCGCGGCCGCCCGCACCTCGACCGGCGCCACCGGCCCGAGCTCTTCCTGAACGCGCAGGGAGGAGCCCTCACGCGCGCCGGCGCTTTCCTGATCCTGCGGAAGCTGGCCGGGAAGGCCGGTCTCGAGCCCGAGCGCGTCCACCCGCATCTGCTGCGGCACTCGTTCGCGACCCACCTCCTCGAGGGCGGCGCCGACTTGCGCAGCGTGCAGGAGATGCTCTGCCACTCAGATCTCGCCACGACCGAGCTCTACACCCACGTATCCGATCGGCGACGCCGCGAGTTGTACTTTCAGGCGCATCCGCACGCGCGGAGGCGTCGGGTCTCGGCCGTACGACGGCAGGCAAGAACGGAGGATCCATGAACCTCGATCCGCAGATCACGCTCGCGATCCTCACCGTCGGAGTGGGCTACCTGATGACGCAGGCGGGCCTGCAGAAAAGCGCGCTCGAGCTGAGGCGCCGCAGGAAGATCTGTCCCTCGTGCGGGCGCGAGCGCACTGATTGCGGTTGCGCCTAGTTTCGGCGGGTCGACCGGTCGGTTCAGACGGACGCGCGAGCCGAGCTCGCACGTCCTGAAGGGTCGGCACCGCAAGCGGTGCCTTAGGCGCCTGTAGCTGACGTTCGGAGACGATTCGCGCGCCGAGTTCGACCGCCAGGTCGACACGCTGCTGCGCAAGGGCTATCCCGAGCTTGCAGGGCTGAGCGCTGACGCGTTCGTCGAGCGCCTCTCGCCCCTGAAGGAGCGCCTCGGCGGAGCCGACAGATTCCTCATCGTCGTGGACAGCCGCCTCGTCGCGGCCGAGCGAGCGATCGCACAGGTGGAGCTCGCCGGCAAGTCGGGCTTCACGTCGATGGAGCCGGGCGACCTCGAGCGCTTCGTTCCGATCGACGGCCTCGGCGTTCCCGACTCTGCGGCCTACCTCTTGTCCGCGGTCGACCCGGGCAGCGCCACGCTGAACGTGACGCCCGACGACGCGCTCGAGCTGATCGAACAGGAAGGCCGATCGCCCCTGACCCTCGAGGAAGGTCTGGCCTTCGTCACGCACTACCCGGAAGTGCTGCGCACGGAGAACTGCTTCTCGATGCTCGGGTCCCGCTGCGGGGATCGCCGGGTGACGGCGCTGTGGGTCAGCGCGCGCCGGCCGCGACTCGGCTGGTGCTGGGCCGGCAACCCGCACACGTGGCTGGGCTCCGCGTCTTGCGCGGGGAGAGTCGCCTAGCGGAGATTCGACCGCTTCTGCAGCGCTGCGGCCACCTGGCGGGCTGTGCTCTGAAGCTTCTCGTCCTGCCGGTCGTCCTCGGCGAGACCCTTCAGCAGGACGATGGTCTCCCGCTGCGGCGAGCCGTTCTTCAGCACCACGACGGCAAGCCGGCGAACCGCCTCGTTCGGATCGGTCGTCGCGAGGGTGTGCAGGAGCGCGCGCGAGGAGTTGACCGCGCCCGGGCTGTCACGCGAGAGCTGCTCGAGCGAGAGGAGCGCGGACCCGCGACAGGCCGGGCTCTCGTCCTCGAGGCCGCGGCGCAGCAGCTCGAGCTTCTGGCGGAACCGGAACTGGCCGATTCCGCGATACGCGGCCGCCCGCTCACGATAGTCGGCGCCGCGCGCCGCCGCCTCGAGCTCGTCCTCCCACTCGCGGCGTAGATCGGCGAGCTCGCGCTCCGCTCCGCGCTGCGCCAGCTCGTCGGCCTGCGCGGCGGCTTCGGCGAGGTTCACGGGCTCTAAGAGGGGACGGGTGCCGCGCCGACCTCAGAAGCGGGCCGCGGAGCAGGTCCAACGTACTGCGCCGAGGGACGGATCAGCCGGCCGGTCTTCCGCTCCTCGAGAATGTGCGCGGACCAGCCCGCGACCCGCGCGCAGCCGAACATGGCAGGCGTCAGGTCAGGCGGGATCTCGGCGGTGTCGAGGACGACGGCCGACCAGAACTCGACGTTCGTCGGCAGCGGCCGGTCGGGCTTGCGCCGCTTCAGTTCCGCGAGCGCGGCCTGCTCGAGCTCGTCGGCCAGCTCGTAGCGCTCCGAGCCGAGCTCCTTCGCCGTCCGCTTGAGCAGCGTCGCGCGAGGGTCGTCGCCGCGGTAGATGCGGTGTCCGAAGCCCATCAGCCGCTCACCGCGGTCGAGCAACTCGCGGACGTAACGCGCGGGGTCGCCCAGCTTCTCCGCGCCTTCGAGCATCGGCAGGATCCGAGCCGGCGCTCCGCCGTGGAGGGGCCCCGAGAGCGCGCCGACGGCCGCCGACATCGCCGCGCCGCAGTCGGCGCCGGTGGAGGCGACGATTCGCGCCGTAAAGGTTGAGGCGTTGAGCCCGTGCTCGGCGGTGCAGATCCAGTAGGTGTCGATCGCCTTGGCGTGCTTCGCGTCGGCCTCGCCGCGCCAGCGCAGGAGGAACTTCTCGGCGGCCGTCTTTCCCTGGGCCACAACGTCTTCGGGCACCGGATCCGTGTTTCCGTCGGCCACGCGAGCCGACTGCGCCACGATCGACATGGCGATCGCCGACAGGCGCGCTAGATCGTCGCGGGCGTCGCCCGGCTCGATGTCCACCAGCTTCTGGAGCTCCCAGTCGGCCGCGAGGTGGGCGAGCCCCGACTGGAGGTCCGAGGGCGCGTTTCCGGTCAGATTCGCAGGCCGGTACGGCTCCGGATCCGGCATCCCGGGCTCGAAGCTCTCGTCGACCAGCAGGCCCCAGACCTTCTCGTACGGGTAGCGGCCGACCAGCTCTTCGATGTCGACGCCGCGGTACCGGAGCGACCCGCCTTCCTTGTCGGGCTCTGCGATCTCCGTCTGGAAGGCGACGACGCCTTCGAGCCCGGGCCTGAAGTCGTTCACGAGGGTGAGCCTACCCGGAGGGGAGGTGTTCAAATCTGAACACCGATAGCTCCTGTCCGCGAAGCGGACTCGTGGAAGGGTCTGGGGAACCGGGAGGTTCCCCGGTGGGGACCGTTCTGTAGAGTCCGCCGCCGTGGCCCACCGAGTGATCCTGATCCCGGGCGACGGCACCGGTCCCGAGCTGACTGAGGCGACGCGCCGGGTCCTCGAGGCGACGGGCGTCGAGTTCGACTGGGACGTCCAGTATGCCGGCACCGACGTGATGGATCAGAACGACGGGAATCCGCTTCCCGAGGCCGTTCTCGATGCCATCCGCCAGACCGGCGTCGCGCTGAAAGGCCCGATCACGACCCCGGTCGGGGGCGGCTTCCGCTCCGTCAACGTCGGCCTGCGCAAGAGCCTGGACATGTACGCCCAGATCAGGCCGTGCAAGACGTATCCCGGCGTCCGCTCGAGGTTCGAGGAGGTCGACCTCGTGATCGTGCGCGAGAACACGGAGGACCTCTACGCCGGAATCGAATACGAGCAGGGCACGCCTGACGCCGAGGAGCTGATCCGCTGGATCGAGTCGAAAGGCGGGAAGCTCCGCTGGAACGACGCGGGCATCTCGATCAAGCCGATCTCGGTCACGGGGACGCGCCGGATCTTCGAGTTCGCGTTCGACTACGCGCGCCGCAACGGCCGCCGCAAGATCACGGCGGTTCATAAGGCGAACATCATGAAGTTCAGCGACGGACTCTGGCTGCGCGTCGCGCGCGAGGTCGCCGAGAAGAACTCGGACATCGAATTCGACGACAGGATCGTGGACAACATGTGCATGCAGCTCGTCCAGCGCCCCGAGGAATACGACATGCTCGTCCTCCCGAACCTGTACGGCGACGTGCTCTCCGACCTCTGCGCCGGCATGATCGGCGGGCTCGGCGTCGCGCCCGGGGCGAACTACGGGGACGACGCGGCCGTCTTCGAGCCAACGCACGGTTCGGCTCCGAAGTACAAGGGCCAGAACAAGGTCAATCCCACCGCGCAGATGCTTTCGGGGATGTTGATGCTGCGGCACCTCGAGGAGAGTGAGGCCGCCGACCGCCTCGAGCGCGCGGTCGCGGAGGTGATCCGCGAGGGCAAGAGCGTGACCTATGACATGAAGCCCGAGCGGGACGACCCGAGTGCGGTCGGGACGAGTCAGGTCGCCGACGCGATCATCGAAAAGCTCGAAGCGCTTGTTCCCGGAGCAGGAGCCTCTACTTGACTTGCACTCGACGTCTAACTAAAGACCGTAGGCCGGCATGAGCCGGCGCAAGATCACCGTCGTCGGCGCCGGGAACGTGGGCGCCACCTGTGCGCAGCTGCTCGCGCAACGCGACTACGCGGACGTCGTCCTCGTCGACATCAAGGAGGGCCTCCCCCAGGGCAAGGCGCTCGACATCGACCAGATGGGCGCCGTGCTCGGGTTCGAGCCGAATGTGATCGGGTCGAACGGCTACGAGGAGACCGCGGGCTCGAGCGTGGTCGTGATCACGGCCGGTCTCCCGCGGTCGCCCGGGATGAGCCGCGACGATCTCGTCACGACGAACGAGAAAATCGTCTCGTCGGTGACGAGCGCCGCGATCGAGCACTCGCCCGACGCGATCGTCGTCGTCGTCTCGAACCCGCTCGACGCGATGTGCCACGTCGCCAAGAACGTCTCCGGTTGGCCGAAGGAGCGCGTCTTCGGGCAGGCCGGCGTGCTCGACACCGCTCGGTTCGCGACGTTCATCGCGTGGGAGACGGGAGCGTCCGTCAAGGATGTGACCGCGGTCGTGCTCGGAGGCCACGGCGACCAGATGGTGGCGGTCGCGAGCGCCGCGTCGGTCGGCGGCGTTCCGCTCCGCAAGCTCATCTCGGAGGAGAAGATCCAGGCGATGGTCGAGCGCACCGCGAAGGGCGGCGGCGAGGTCGTCAACCTGCTCGGGACCTCGGCCTGGTACGCACCGGCAGCTGCGACCGCTCAGATGGTCGACGCGATCATGCTGGACGAGAAGCGCGTCCTGCCGTGCACGGCCTACCTCGAAGGCGAGTACGGAATCGACGGGCTTTACATGGGCGTCCCCGTGAAGCTCGGGGCCGCCGGCGTCGAGGAGATCGTCGAGCTCGAGCTGGACGCCGCCGAGCAGGCCGCGCTGGAGGAGTCGGCGGCCGCGGTCCGCGAAGTCGTCGGCGTGCTGAGCCCGTAGACATGGACCTCGGACTCCGCGGACGCACGGCGATCGTCTGCGGGGCCTCGTCCGGAATCGGGCTCGCGATCGCGGAGTCGCTCGCCGAGGAGGGCGCCAACGTCGCGATGCTCGCCCGCCGGCGGGACTTGCTCGAGCGCGAGGCGGACCGCATCGGCGGGCTCGCCGTCCGCGGCGACGTGACCACGCCGCGCGACCTCGAGCGGCTCGTCGAGCGGACGCTCGAGGCCTTCGGAGGCGTCGACATCCTGATCAACAACAGCGGTGGCCCTTCCCGCGCCCCCGCGCTCGGGCTGCAGGCGGAGGACTACGAAGTGGCCGTCGAGCTCCTGCTGCTCTCCGTCGTCCGGCTGACGAACCTGTGTCTGCCCCACCTCGAGGCCGGCGGCCACGGCCGCATCGTCAACGTCACGTCGAGCTCCGTGCGCGAGCCGATCGAGAACCTCGCCCTCTCGAACGCGGTTCGACCGGCCGTGATCGGCTGGGCCAAGACGCTCGCGCGCGAGCTCGGGCCGAAGGGCATCACGGTCAACTCGATCGCGCCGGGCCGGATCGACACCGACCGGATCCGCGAGGTCTACCCGGACGGGCCGAGCGAAGACGACCTGAAGACCATCCCGCTCCGTCGCCTCGGCTCTCCACGCGAGGTCGCCGACGTCGCCTGCTTCCTCGCCTCCGACCGCGCTGCATACGTCACGGGAACCGTAATCCCGGTCGACGGCGGTCTGACGCGCGGTCTTCTTTGAGGAGCATCTCCTCGCGTCGGGTCGCCGTCATGCTCGCCGGCGGCACGCTCGCCATTCTCGGCACGCTCGCCGCCCTGATCGCGATCCCGTCGGGGAGCTACATCTTCCTCCCGGATCCGGCTCATCCCGTCGCGCCGCTCGTCACGGTCCAGGGCGGGCACGATCCGAAGGGCCCGGGCGGGATCTACTTCGTCGACGTCTTCGTGCGGAAGGCGTCGCTGCTCGAGCAGCTCGTCTCCGCGGTGCGGCCGGACGGCGCCCGAATCGTTCCCGCCTCCGAGGTGCGCGCGCCGGGGGTC
>JALZOQ010000135.1 GCA_030913835.1 Actinomycetota bacterium
GCACCGTTCCGGGTGCGCGAGCACCGCGACAAGTCCGATCGAGCCGAGCCGCGCGCAGAGATCGCGAACGGCGGCGCGAGGCGTGCGGCGTACCAGCTCCACGAGCAGGTAGCGCCCGCCGCCGAACGCCCTCGTCGCAAGGCGCTCGGGCGGCGTCTCGAGCGCGCGAGAGACGCTCAGCTCGGCCGCCAGGTAGGTCTCCAACTCGATTCTGACGAGCCCGAGTTCGGCACGGAGTCGCTCGTGGCGCTCCTGCGCGACGACGACAGGCGTCGGGAACTGGTCCGAGAAGTGCGGCGTGCAGAGCACCGTCGTGACGCCCTCCGCAACGAGCTTCCGCGCGAGGCGGAGCGCCTCGGCGTCGGTCCGCGGCCCGTCGTCGACTCCGGCCAGCAGGTGACAGTGCGTGTCGATCACGCAGTACGCGGCTGCGGATCCGAACGCGGATCGTCCGCGGTCCACGTGGCTGCGGCCAGGCCGAGTAGCAGCATCGCGACGTAGGCCGTCGGGAATCCGGTCATCGACTCGCGCGTCAGGGCGTCGAGCAGGACGACCCCGAGGATTCCCAGCGCCGTCCACCCCGAGCTGAGCCCGCGACCGGCGGCGCGCCACGCGAGCAGGATCAGGCGCCCGAAGAGCGCCAGCAGGATCGCAAGCCCCACGAAGCCGATGTCCGCCGCCACCTGGGGAAAGGCGGAGTCGACGACCGTCCCGGCTCTCGACCGCGTCGTGGTCGCCCCGCCCGTCAGGGACTTCCGGGCGCGTTGCGAAGCCGTTCCCACGACGCCGACGCCTCGACCGAGCACCCAGGCCGACGGTGCATCTCCGAGCGCCGAGCCCCAGAGATCAGTGCGGCCGTTGAGCGTCAGGTACTGATTCGGGCTGACGCGGACCGAGCGGGTCGATGTCGCGCCGGCCGTGAGCGCGAACAGCAGCGCGGAGGCCGCGACTGCGATCAAGACAACGGAGACGGCAATCCGGGTTTGGCCGCGCTGCGCGACGGCGATTCCGATCAGGGCGAGCACGATCAGCGCTGCCGTACGCACGAACGAGAAGAGGAGCCCGACCGAGAGCACCGCGAGGACGACGTAGCCCGACGGACGCAGCCGTCTGCCGAGCAGCACCACGGCGAACGCAAACAGGAGCAGCGTGGCGTAGGAAAACGGCTCGTCCAGCGTTCCGAAGCTGCGCAGGTTGCCCCCGATCTCGCGGATCTGCCTCCCGTAGCGGTAGCCCTGCTCGATCAGCCGCTGAACGCCCAGGACCTGTTGGATTCCGCCGACCGCCGCCACGACGACGGCCGTGGCCACCAGCGAGCGCACGGCCCAGCGGTACGTCTTGACCGGATTCGGCAGCGCGAGCCCCACGATGAGGAGGAACAGCGGCTCCGAGAACAGGCGCATGCCGTGGAACCAGGCGATGTCGTGGCCGCTCGCACCTGAGAGGATCCCGCCGATGTTCAGGACGTAGAGACCGAAGAGGAAGGCGACGAGGATGAGCACCGGACGGTCGGCCGCCCAGCCGCGGCGGCCCGCGCGCCGCTCGACGATGACGACGGCCGCGGCGGCGACCGCGGTGAGCGTGATCACGTCCTTCGTTGCACCCAGCGTCTCACTGCCGTAGATCCGCAGCGCGGGCATGAACGCGAAGTACGGGATCGTCGCCGCGACCGCCAGGTGCGGCGTGAACACGAACGCGGCCACGAGCGCAACGAGCAGGACGGCTCCGAGCGGCGCGACGAGGCCGAGTCCGGGGCCGTACCGGCCGACGAACATCACGGTGACCAGCGTGAGGAAAGCGCCGAGCGCGGCCGTGAAGAGATCGATTGGCGGGAGCGCGATCGCTCGCCGCATCAAGCGCTCACGTCCTCGAGTAGTAGGCGTACCCCTCGTCGTGCCGCGGCGTGCCGACGAGGACGGCCGCGACGTCGGCGCTCCGCCAGTTCCGCCGGATTCGCGTCAGCGCGGCGAGGCTCCGGCGAGAGACTCGTCCGTGACGGACGACGATGAGCACGGTGTCGACCAGCTCCGAGATCTCGGTCATCTCCGGCATCGCCAGCGCGGGAGGCGTGTCGAGCACGATGAAGTCGGCGTTCTTCGACAGCGACGCGAGCAGCGCTCGCAGCGCGGTCGTCCGGCCGGCGAGCCCGCGCCGCATACCGGTCGAGCCCATCGGCAGCACGCGCAGAGATCCCTGCTTCCCGGCGCCGTTCGTCTTCAACCTCGCGCCGTCGTCGACCCTGGCCTCGCCCAGCGCCGGGTACACGATCGGCCCCTGTCCGTTCAACGAGACCGTCCAGAGCGCCTCCTCCGGACGCATCCGGCGGCCGACAACCTGATCGACGCCCGGCGCGTCGGGCGGAATGTGGAACAGCTTCGCAAGGGACGGCTTGCGGCTGTCGAGGTCGATGAGCACGACATTCGCGCTGCGCGTGGCCAGCGCCGCGGCGAGGTTCGAGGCCGTGGTCGTCTTGCCCTCCTCGGCGGTGGCGCTCGTCACGGCGATGATGATCGTCTCGCCGTCCACCGCGGTCTGCGCGAGGTTCGCCGCGAGCAACGCGTACATGTCGCCGAACCGCTCGCGATGCCGGCCGATCGCGACGAGGCCGGCCCGCCGCGGGAGCGTCTCCACGGCACCTACGAGCGGGACGCTGAGAATCTCCTCCACCTCGCCCTCCGAGCGGACGCGGGTGTCGATCGCCTCGCGGGCCGCGACGAGGATGAGCCCGAAGAAGAGGCCGATGAACGCGCCGAGTAGCGAGTCGCCAACCGGTCGCGGCCGAGTCTTGGCCGCCCCGTCCGCGCGCTCGACGAGCAGGACGTTGCCGCCCGTGGCCGTCTTCGCGACCTTGAGCTTGTTCAAGAGGTCGACCAAACTTGGATCCCGCGTCGGGGACGCCTCGAGCTGGTCCTCCACCTGGCTGATGGCCTGTGTAATCGCGGCGCTGGAGACGTCGGCGCGCCAACGCGGATACGTGGCGGCGACCGTATTAGCGATGTCGACCGTGCGCTGCGGGTCGACGCCGGTCGCGGAAAACGTCACCGTTCCCCCGTCCTTGGTCACCTCCGTCGCGCCCTGCAAGTCCGCGCCTGACCCGAGCTCCCCGCTCGCCTCGGCCGCGGCTCGGCTGAAGAGCTGCACCGAGTTCGCGAGCGCTTCCTCGGTTTGATCCAGCACGTCCGGATCGACGTAGCCCTGGAAGCCCGAGACCGCCGCACCGAGGTCGATCGGCGACAGCACGACGCTGGCGCTGGCCACGTACTCCGAGCCCTGCTGCTGCCGGATCACGTTCATCCCGACGATCCCGAGGACGACGAGCAGCGCGACAATCCATGCAGATCGTCTCGCGACCGCTTTCAGCGTCTCGATTCCCTCGGACCTCATTGCGCTTTCAGCCTTTCTCCGGAGCGGCGATCATTTCCTCCTCCTGACGGAGGCGCCGGAACTTCGACAACGGTACCCGGTTTCAAGCGCGAACGGAACGCTCGCGCCGGCTTCTACCCCTGCACCCGGACAGCCGTGCCGCCGCCGAGCAGGTCGCCGAACGACTCCTGGACGAGCGGGTGAAACCGGGTCGGGATGACGCCGTCGAGCTCCGTGTAGCCACGCAGGGACACGAGCAGCGCGTGCCGCTCTTCCTGCACGTACGGGTCGGAGGCGGGCCGCGCGACGACCAGGCGTTCGAGGTCGGCCAGCTCGAGCATGTCCACCGAGCGCGGGAGTTCCGCGACCGGGGCGGAAACAGCGGGTCGGCTGTCCACTAGAGCCGGCGGAGGAAGCGGCGGGTCGGCGACGAGCGTCAGCGGAGCAGGCGCACTGGACGGGCGCACCGGGACGGTCGCGCGGACGACGGGCTGCGGCGGCGGGGGCTCGCGTGCGGGCTCGGGACTTGGCGTGCGCTTCACCGGCTTGAGGTCGTCGAAGAGCTGCCAATCCAGGCTCGCGCTCGTCGGGAGGGCGACTGCCGGCTCGTGCTGGATCGCCACTCGTCGGGCGGCGCTCGCGCTGCCCGCGGAGCCCGAGGAGCCGGAGAGCGACGAAACCGAGCACGGCTCCGAGCAGAAGGCCTGCGACGAGGCGGCGGAGGAGACGGGGCAGCAACGGCTCTAGAGCCGCGTGCGGAGCCGCGACGAGCGTCGGCCCGACGCTCTGGCGCGCACCCAGCACGGAGGCCTTCGCGAGCTGCTCGACGAGCGCTTTCCGCTCCGCTTCGAGCTCCTGCACCCGGGAGGAGACGACGGCCGACTGCGCGCGCGCGCGAAGCCGTGCGATCTCGCGAGCACGCTCAGCGACTCTGGAGCGAAGCTCGTCGCGAACGAGCGCCTCGTGCTGTTGGGTCTCCTGCTTGACCGCGACGCCGAACGCGACCGCGACGTCGTTCGCGAGCGCTTCGGCGCCTTGAGCCGAGCCAGCCCGTGCGCTCAGACGGACGAGACCGGCGCCGTCGACGCTTTGCGCCGAGACCGAGTCGCGAAGAGCCTCGTCGGTGAGCCGGCGCCCGTCGATCGGCCGGACCCGGGGGCGGATCTGCGCGAGGAAGCTGGGATCGACGATCTGCTCGGCGTAGCTTCGCGCCACGGCCTCGACCCGGTCCCCACGGGCGAGCAGCAACGCGTCGGCCTCGTGACGGCGCGCCGGAAGGGTCGCCAACGCGAGCAAGCCGACGAGGATCGCGAGCGCGAGCACGAGCCGCCGCGAGCGTGCGAACGGAGGGGTCTGGCGAGGTTCGGCCGCCACGTACCTCTTTTCGGCAGATCGGCGCGCCATCGTGAGGGTCGGCCTGCTAGTCCTTGTGGCGCAGGGCCGGGAAGAGGATCACGTCGCGGATCGTATCCTTGCCTCCGAGCACCATCGCGAGCCGGTCGACGCCGAGGCCGAGCCCTCCAGTGGGCGGCATCCCGTACGAGAGGGCCTCGACGTAGTCCGGGTCGCCGGGCTCGGCCTCGACCGCGCCGGCGGCCTCCTCCTCGGCCTGCATGGCGAACCGCGCGGCCTGCTCCTCGGAGTCGTTCAGCTCGCTGAAGGCGTTCCCGAGCTCCATCCCGCCGACGAAGAACTCGAACCGCTCGGTGAGCTGAGGGTCGTCGTCGGTCGTCCGGGCGAACGGCGAGAGCTCGATCGGATAGTCGTGCAGGATCGTCGGCTCGATCAGCGACGGCTCGACGAACGAGGTCAGAGCGTGATCGACGAGCTGGGCCCACGTCTTGTCGTGCTTCGTGTCGACCTGGCGCTCTTCGAGCCGGTCCCGCAGCTCGGCCTCGTCGCGCGTCCAGAGCCCTTGCTCCTCGAGCGCATCGACGAGCTTCACGCGCTGCCACGGCGCTTTCAGGTCGACCTCGTGGCCGCGGAAGGTGACCTGTGTCCCGCCGATCGTCTCGCGCGCGACGTGCTCGACGAGCCGCTCCATCCGCTCCATCGTGTCGCGATAGTCGGCGTAGGCCTCGTACCACTCGAGCTGCGTGAACTCCGGGTTGTGCTTGTAGGAGACGCCCTCGTTGCGGAAGTCCTTGCCGAGCTCGTAAACCTTTTCCAGCCCGCCCACGATCAGGCGCTTGAGGTAGAGCTCGGTCGCGATGCGGAGGTAGTAGTCGGAGTCGAGCGCGTTGTAGTGCGTGACGAACGGCTCGGCGAAGCCGCCGCCGTACCGCGGCTGGAGCACAGGTGTCTCGACCTCGACGAAACCTTCGCCGTCGAGCCACGCGCGCATGGCGCTCACGATGCGCGTGCGCAGCATCGCCTCGGCGCGCGACTCCTCGCTCATCAGCAGGTCGAGGTAGCGGCGCCGATAGCGCACCTCAGGATCGGTCACCCCGTGCCACGTGTCCGGCAGCGGGCTGCGGTTCTGCGCCAGCAGGATCAGCTCGGCGACCTTCAGCGACGGCTCGCCCCGGCGCGTGCGCATCGGGACGCCGACCGCGCCGACGATATCCCCGAGATTCACGTGGTATTCGCCGAGAGTTGCCGCGTCGAGCAGCAGCTGGATCCGGCCGGAGCGGTCGACGAGATCGGCGAAGACGAGCTTGCCCATCTCGCGCCGCGCCATGATCCGGCCGGCGATCCGTCGCGTCTCAGAGCCTTCAGCGCCCGCCTCCAGCGCCTCGGCGTCGGCGCGAACGTCAGTGACCGGGTCGCGATCCGGGAATCGTTTCGGCAAGGCCACCGCGCGAGTCTAGAGCCCGGCCGTGGATGCGGGCTTTGCCCGCGTCCGCCCACGAAGGCTCGGCCTCGGCTCCCGCAGAAAGTTGCATGCGCGCGCGGAGCGCGCGCGAGACTTTATGCGGCTTTGATCTCCATGATCTTGAATTTCAGGCTGCCGCGTGGCGCCGAGACCTCGACGACCTCGCCCTTCTTCTTGCCGATGATCGCCTTGCCGACGGGGGACTCGTTCGACAGCTTGTACTCGGCCGGGTTCGCCTCGGCAGAGCCGACGATGTGGTACTCGATCGTCTGCTTCGCGTCCATGTCCCGCAGCTTCACGTGCGACCCGATCGAGACGACGTCCTTCGAGATCTCCTTCTTCTCGATGATCCGGGCGGCGCGCATCCGCTCCTCGAGGACCGCGATCCGGTGCTCGAGCAGCGCCTGCTCGTTCTTCGCGTCGTCGTACTCGGCGTTCTCGGCGATGTCGCCGAACTCGCGGGCGATACGGATGCGATCGGCGACCTCGCGACGCTTGTCGCTCGACAGGTACTCGATCTCCCCTTTGAGCTTCTTGAAGCCCTCGGGGGTGAGGATGACTTCCTTCAACGTGCCCTCCGAAAGGAAAAACGACGGACGCTCGCCGCCGTCGCGGGCGCGGATGGTACCTGCGAGGCCGGACAGCGTCAAGGGTCTATCGGGACCGGAAAACGCCCAATTTGGACGGGTTTTGTCGGTTCCGAGTCGCGGCTTGTCTACGCTGTCCCTCCAATGGAGCTCGACCTGCGCACACCGTGGTCGATCGGGGGCGTCGAGATCCCGACGCGGCTCGTCCTCGCGCCGATGGCTGGCGTCAGCGTGCAGGCCTTCCGGCGGCAGGGACGCCGCTACGGAGCAGGGCTGGTTTGCTCCGAGATGGTCAGCTGCGCGGGGATCGAGCATCGCAACGAGAAGACGCTCGGCTACCTGCGCGTGGCGAGCGACGAGCATCCGCTGGCAATCCAGATCTTCGGCTCGGACGCGTCCGTGATGGCGGAGGCGGCCCGAATGGTCGCAGCCGCGGGGGCGGACATCGTCGACGTCAACTTCGGCTGTCCGGTGAAGAAGGTGACGAAGACGGGCGCCGGCGCGACGCTCCTCGACGATCCTGACCGCGCCTGCCGGATCGTCGAGGCGATCGTGGACGCGGTATCGCTCCCGGTCACCGTGAAGATGCGGCGTGGGCTCGAGAACGGGTCGCGCGCATGCCTGGACGTCGGGCCGCGGCTCGTCGAGGCGGGGGCCGCGTCGCTCACGCTCCATCCGCGCTCGGCGAAGCAGATGTACACCGGGGAGGCCGACCACTCGCTCACGGCCGAGCTTGTCGAGCTCGTCGACGTACCGATCATCGCGTCGGGCGACATCACCTCGAGGGCCCGGGCCCAGGCCGTCCTCGCCACGACCGGCGCGGCCGCGGTGATGGTGGGACGGGGAGCGCAGGGGAACCCCTGGGCGCTGCGCGAGATCGTGGAGGACGACGCGCCCGAGCCGACGCGCGAGGAGATCGTCGCCGAGCTCGTGCTCTTCATCCGCGAGACGGTCCGCGAGCTCGGCGAGCGTCGCGCGACCGGCTTCCTGAAGAAGTTCTACGGCTGGTACCTCGGCCGCGGCCGCTTTCCGCGCCCGTTCAAGCAGGAGCTCGTCCAGCTGGAGACGCTCGGCGAGGTCGAGACGCGCCTGTTCGCGGCCGCACCGGGCGCGCGCTTCGTGCTCGAGCGCCTGCAGGACGAGCTGCCCCAGGGCGACGAGGTGCTTCTCGACCTGCCGATTTCGATTTACGGCGGCGGCTAGTTCCAGATCGGATCAACCGGTCGTTTCAGACGGCCACGCCAGCAAGCCTGCATGGCCTGGAACGGCGCCGCCGAGTGGGCGCCTTAGACGGCGGCGGATGAGAGTAAGCGCGTCGACCGCCATGCCAAAACCCCGGAACGCTCCGCTCTCGTCCGTATCGTGTCTGTGTGGCCGATTCGACGGAAAGAAACGCTGATACCAAGAGCTACGCCGAGCGCCTCGACCCCGGCGGTGAGATGGGCAAGCAAGTGCAGGGCCTTGCCGCCCTGGCCGGCTCGCCCTTCAGGCACGTCCTGCGCCTGCTGGGCGTCGAGCAGGACACGCTTGCACAAGCGAAGGACCTGGCAGCGAACTATCAGCAGCTCGTGGGCGAGCCCGACCGCATTGCTCCGCTCCTGGCTCCGCTCGGCTGGGTCTTCCACGGGCTCGCCCATGTCGAGGCCTACGGCGCGGCGGCAACCCTGGTCGAGCAGGGCAAGGTCGAGGAGGCTGAGGAGCTGCTGATCGCCATCTACAACGAGGACGACCACGCCTTCATCCGCTTCTACCACCGAGTCATCTCGCTCTATGAGGGAGACGAGGCTCGGCGTGAGATCGGCCTCGCGCGCCTGCGCCTGCTCGACGAGGCCTACGAGCTGCACAAGGAGGAGCGCTACGCGGCGGCGATCCCGCTCGTCCTGGCCCAGATCGACGGGATCTTCATCGACATGACGGCCAAGCCGGCCAAGTACTTCTACGACGCCAAGAACCCGAACCTGGTCGACGACGTCACCCTCGCCGGACACCCGCAAGGTCTCAAGGCCCTGAGCAAGCTGATGGGCGAGAGCGCGCCGACGACGACCATCTCCGACAAGCTGACCCGCCAGGGGATTCTCCACGGACGCGTGCTCGCCTACGGCACGCTGCGCAACGCGACCAAGAGCTGGGCTGCGCTGCTGGCGGTGATCGAGGCCGTCGGGCCGCCCGCACAGGAGCTGAACGAGCAGGCGGCCGAGGCGCACGAGCAGCGCTACGCCGGCAGCAACGAAGTCGACGAGTTCGGCGGACGGCTCGACCGGCGCGGGTTCGACGCCGCGCACGGGCTACTGAACAGCGTCCATCTGTATCAACACGGGCACTTGAAACGAACGGGTCGCTTCGCCGCCAACCGCGCAGAGCTCGACCCAGCCGCCGCACTGCTTGACCGCTACGACGCCGGCCTCGAGATGCGG
This sequence comes from Actinomycetota bacterium, assembly GCA_030913835.1. GTDB lineage: Bacteria > Actinomycetota > Thermoleophilia > Gaiellales > Gaiellaceae > UBA5186. The sequence continues at coordinate 9,180 of JALZOQ010000135.1, forward strand.
CTCGACGACGACGGCGGCTACTGGGCCTGGACGGAGACGCCTACCGGCGTCGTCTTCGGCATCGCCGCCCGCGACGAGGACTTCAACAACTACTGGGTCTTCGTCGCCGTGGAGGCACCGCCGGGCGGGGTCGACGTCGACGACCGTTGGAAGCACATCCTCGAGGCCTACTACCCGGACTGGTAGCCGAAGTCGAGCTGCACGCTGTGCCTGCGCGTAGCCTCGCCTCGAGATGACGAACGGCGAGCGAAGCAGAGGCCGACGGCGGGCTCGAGGCCGCGGCCTGCCACCGTTCCTGTTCGACCCGAACCGCGTCGTGCAGGAGCTAGCCCAACGGCCGAAGCTGCAAGCCGCGCTCGGCGATCCACACCAGGAGGGCGAGCCGTCAGAGCACTTCCCCGACTACCGCAAGAGCCCCCTTCAGATCTACCGCGTGCTCGCTAACCTGCATTTCGAGCACCTCGAGGCTCTCGTCGACAGCCTCGAGTTCTGCCTCGTTCACGGCTTCGAGCAGCCGAAGCTCATCCGCACCGGCGGCCGCGCCGAGTTCGCCTCGGCTCTCAGTGAACTTCAGGTCGCTGAGCACTTTCTCTTGCGCGGCTTCGCGGTCAGCGGCTTCGACGCCACCAAGGGGTCCGATCCCGTGCCCGATCTGCGGGTCGAAGGCAAGGGCCTGCGCGCGCTAGTCGAGGTCTACCGCCCGGTCGACTGGGAGGGCCTCGACGAGCTCGAACGGGACGTGACCGACGCGATGAAGAACCTCGACGTGCCGTTCGAATACTTATGGCGCTGGGACGTGACACAGCTCGAGCAGTTCGACCGCTCGGCCGGCCGCCCGCGCCTGCTCCATCTGCACCCGGAGTCGCTGGCCGATGCAGTTGAGCGAGACAACCGCCGCGCCGCTCTCGTCCGTCCGCTCGTCGAGGAGCTCGAGCAACGGCTCTTGGCCGGCGACACGCCGCCGCTCCAGACTGAGACCACCCATCCTGAGATGAACGTCCGCCTGAGCCTGACGATCGAGGAGGCCGCACCGCGCGACGTCCCGGCGCGCGAGGGCGTCCTCGGCGGAGCTGCGCTCAGCGGCTACGCGCCGGAGACAATGTTCGAGCGTCTGGTCAAGGACAAGGTCAGGAAGAAGGCCAGCAAGCGCCAAGCGCGCTCAGACAACGACGCGCTCGAGATCCTTGTCGTCGACGTCAGCGGCTCGAAGATCGAAAGGCGAGCTTCGCCACGCGGACTACTACCGCCCACGCTTCCTCGAGACGCTAAGGGAAGTCAAGGAGATCTCTTACGACGCGATCGTCTTCTGCGAGCCACGCGGAGGGGGCAAGCAGCTCCTCACCCACTTCGCCGTCTTCGACGATGGGGCCGTTACCAAAGCCGAGCTGGCTGAGCTATTCGACGATCTCGCTCCATGAACGTGAGCCAGCAGCTACTGGTCGGCGCGGAGAGGACCGCCACAGAGGCACAGCCTGAATGGCGGCGCCGCCTGGTCGGCGCCTCGGCGGCGGCTAGGTCACCGGGGAGGCGTTCCGCTCCCACACGAGCCGCAGTCCCTCGAGGGTAAGCAGCGGGTCGACCCGGTCGATCGTGCGCGAGTGCGGGGCAATCAGCTCCGCCAGGCCTCCGGTGGCGATTGCCGGCGCCTCGGCTCCGAGCTCGGCGCGGATGCGCTCGACGATCCCGTCCACCTGTCCCGCGAAGCCGTAGACCAGCCCGGACTGGAGAGCTGCAGCCGTGTTCTTGCCGATCACCGACGGCGGCTCGACGAAGTCGATCTTGAACAGGCGCGCCGCCCGCTGGACGAGAGCGTCCATCGAGATCTCGATTCCGGGCGCGAGCACGCCTCCGACGAACTCGCTGTCGGCCGAGACGATGTCGAAGTTCGTCGACGTGCCAAAGTCGACGACGATGCACGGCGCGCCGTATCGCGAGGCGCCGGCGACGGCGTTTGCGATGCGGTCCGCACCGACCTCCCGCGGGTCCTCGTAGCGGATCGGGATCCCCGTGCGGACGCCCGGACCGAGCACGAGCAGCTCCGCCTCGAGGTACCGCGCGGAGAGATCCTCGTAGGAGCGAACGAGTTGGGGCACGGAGGAGGCCACGCAGACGCCCGTAACGTCCGCGAAGTCCAGGAACGACCCGTACAGCGCCCCGAGCTCGTCCCCGGTCCTGTGCCGCTCGGTCGCGATCCGCCAGTGGTCGCGCAGCTCCTCGCCCTCGTAGAGCCCGGCAACGGTCTGCGTGTTCCCGACGTCGACAGCTAGCAGCATCGCTCAATCATCACAGACGTCTCCGGGAGTTTGTGGCTCAGAGCCACAAACTCAGACGCGTCCGAAACCGACGCGGCGCCCGGGACACGCCGGCGGTGCTCAGTCCTCGTCGGTCGACAGGGACTCGCCGATGCGCTCGGCGAGCGCTTCGGCGGTCAGGCTCGGCTCGTCACCGTCGCCGCGCAGCTCCTCGACGGTCACGTCGCTCGAGGTGTAGACCTCCGTACGCGGGATGATCCGGGTCGGGCGGTTCTTGTCCCACACCCAGACGTCCTCCATCTTCAGGTGGAAGAACGGGTAGCTCGGTTGCGGGACGTACTGCAAGTCGAGCTTGTTGCAGAGATACGTCGCGTCCTGGGTCAACACGCAGTAGCGGAACAGGCTGAAGACCGCCGTGTACTCCTTCTTCAGCGCAAGCTCGAGCTCGGCTTCGAATTCGTCGAGCTCATCGAGGTGGCTCATGAGTGACTCTTCCGTCGGTATTGGTGGATGCCCAGGGTGCGAGCACCAAGCCAGGCAATGGGCCGAGCTCTGCTCGGCAGAGCATTTGGGCTGGACAGCCCGGGTGCGACTGAGGACGCCGCCTGGCGCAGCGTGATCGCGCGCTGGGCGCCGCCGAATGCCGGCGGGAGAGTCACATCACGATTCTAGCTCCGCGAGCAGGGTCCCCACGGGGCCGTGTCCGGGAACGACGACGTCGGGCGCGAGCTCCGCAAGCGGCTCGAGCACGAAGCGCCGCTCGTGCAGGCGCGGGTGCGGAAGCTGCAGTCCTGCCTCCGCGATCGTCGCATCCCCGTACAGGAGGAGGTCGAGGTCGATCGTGCGCGGGCCGAGCGGTGGACCTTCGCCGCGCGTGCGCCCGAGGTTGCGCTCGACCGTGAGCAGACGCCCGAGCAGGGCTCGAGCCGGCAGCTCCGTCTCCAGTTCGACGACCCCGTTGAGGAATCGCGGCTGGTCGGCGTAGCCCACCGGGTCGGTCTCGCGCAGAGTCGAGACGCGAACGACCCGAAGCTCCGGTTCGGCCTGCAGGCGCGCGAGGGACCGGAGGATCGTCGCCTCGCGGTCACCCAGGTTCGAGCCGAGCCCGACGAACGCGCGCGTCATGGCCGCTCGACCGTCGCCGCGGTGTGCTCGACGGGAGCGCCCAGCTGCACCTGGGGCTTGCGGACGCGGACGCGGACGCGTTCGACCGGCAGCTCCGCGGCGATTGCGTCCGCCACCGCAGCCGCCAGCGCCTCGAGCAGACGGAACTGCGTCCCATCGGACACGCGGCGCACGATCGCGACGGCGTCACGGTAGTCCACTGCGTCCTCGATCCGGTCGGAGAGCGCCGCCTCGGAGACGTCGAGCTCGACGTCGAACGCGAAGGTCTGTCCGTCGCGCCGTTCTTCATCCCCGACGCCGTGACGGCCATGGAGCTCGAGACCGTGGACCTCGACCTTGACGCTCATGCGATCGCGGCGGCGACGGTCAGGGCCTCGACGTGCTCGCGGACGTCG
>JALZOQ010000147.1 GCA_030913835.1 Actinomycetota bacterium
GGCTCGCGGAGCACCTCGTCCCGAAGCAGCTGAGCGTCGCGCTCCTGACCGACGACACCGGGTACGGCCGCGCGGGGGCGAAGGCGCTCGAGAAGGCGTTCCGCGGTAGCGAGAGCTCCGTGGCGGAGCGGCTGACGCTGCCCTCGAGCTCGAGCGACCTTGCGCCGCAGGTGCTCCGCGCTCGACGGGCGGGCGCTACTGCGCTGCTCGTGTGGGCTCAGGCGCCGACGATCGCCAAGGTTCTGATCGCCGCGCGCGGCTCAGGGTGGGACGTGCCGGTCTACACCCCTTCCGCCGGAGAAGATCCCCTCGTGCGCCAGCAGCTGGCCGACCATCCGGAGTGGATCGACGGGCTCACCTTCGCCGCAGGCCGGATGACCGCCGAGGTGGGGACCGGGCCCTGGACCGCGTTCCAGGACAACTACGAGAGCGCGTACGGCCCCGAGGAGGTCGGCGTGCGCACGCGCGCCGGTGAGAAGGTCGTGCAGCCGCCGGACTATGCGATGTACTCGTACGACTTCGTCAACGTGCTCGCCGCCGCGCTCGTGCGCGCGAAGGTCACCCGCGGCGACGCGCTCCTAGCCGCGCTCGAGAGCGTCACCATCCAGGGGGCGAACGGCGACGAGCGGGGCTTCAACGAGCGAAACCACGAGGGCGTGATCGACGACGACGTCTACTTCGCGCGCTTCGACGACATGGTCTTCGAGCCCGTGGGGGACGATCCGCTCTCGTCCACGCTCCCCGCCATCGAGCAGCGCCGCTGACCGTGCGCCGCGCAGCGGTGATCATCGTTGCTGCCTTCGCCCTCGCGGGCGGGGCCGCTTACGCCGCGGGACGGCCGCCGGGCGCACTGCCGGTCGCGCTGCCCTCTCCGCTCGACGGATTGACGTCGATTCCCCCGCTGACGGTCGCGATGACGACGTTCCCGTCGAGCTTTGTCGGCCGTATCTCGGCCTCCGCCCGGGTCGACGCCAAGCTCGACCGGCGTGGGACTCCGTTCGCCGTCGAGGCGACGCAGCGGCTCGAGCTTCGCGGGAAGGGTGACTATCTCCTGCTCGTCCCGGCGCCGCTGCGCGACGTCTTTCCCGCGCGGGGAACCGAGTCGGATCCGGGCGGGCGATCGGACGCCGTGCTCTGGCAAGGCTTTTCGCCCGGGAGGCGCGTACTGGCCGCCCGCCTCGTCCTCGAGCCGAGGCCCGCCGCCGCCGGGCTGCCGCTGCGGGTTCGGATCGAGGAGCGCCCTGGTGTGGTCGTGGTCGAGCTCAGAAACGCGACCGGAATAAGCGTCCGCTCGTTCACCGGGAACCCGTATCCACGCGACGCACGGCGCTACCTCGCGGGCCTCCGCCGGTATGCCACGAGCGGCGGGCAGCCGCCTAACCCTTACATCGCGGTCGCCGGAGTGCGTCCGCGCACGCGGCGGACGTTCGCCCCGCTCCGGGTTGCCGGAGAGCTGCGAGTCTCTGGAACAGCCGTTCCCTTTGCGCTGACGCTGAGCGGCACCCCGGCCCGCATTCGAGTCGAGGTGACCGGGAGCGGACGGCCGGCCCTGTCGTTACGCGCGGCTCCGCTCTACCCGCGGCTCCCGACCGGCACGGGGCTCGAGGGCCCCGCGCTGCTCGACGCCGCGGTCGCCAGCGCGCTCGCCGTGACCCGCGCACGGCAGTACGACGAGTTCATCGTCAACCCCGCGTTGACCGGCGCGAGCCGGACGGCGTACGTGTTCCGCACCGCCGAGCGTCCTCGCATCGCCGTGACCGCGCCCGCGGACGACGGGTCGGCCTCACCGCTCGTTCCGGTCCTCGCGCTCCTCGCGGCCGCGCTCGGACTCGGCGCAGCGGTCGTCCTCTGGGCGCACCTCTAGCCGATTAGGAGGGTTTGGCGGAATGTCGCTCGTCGTCCGCGGTGCGATGGTCGTTCCGAGGGAAGGACGCAGGGAGCCTCGATAGCAGCGCTATCGGGGCGACTGAGGACGCCGCCTCGGGGCGAGCAGCGCGGCGCGGCGACATAGCGGTCATTTCGTTAAACCCTCTTATTAGGGCTGGATCGGGACGCTGCAGGGCGGCGGGATCACGATCTTACGCAGGGCCGTGGCCCGGCTGCCGCGCGCTCCCACTGCTGAGACTGCGAACGGCCAGCATTCGGCGTCGACCTGCGCGAGCTGAGTCGAGAACCGGCCGAGGGTGTTCGCGACGACGGTCTTCCTGTACAGCTGACCGTTGATCGACGTGCGCAGAGTGACTCGTTCGCCCCGTAGGAAGCCGCGCCCGACGACTACCACCGGGTTGTCGTTGGCCACCGCCAGGGTCGCGCGCCGAGTAACCCCGGAGGCCGACATCACGAGCGTTCCCGCCAGAAGAAGCGCGGCGCTCGCTGATATCAAGAGCTTGACAACGCTCCTCATGCCTTCGATGATAGCCGCTTAGGGGCCTCCCGCGACTTCGCGGGCGGGTTAATTGGGGAGCGAGGGGAGAGATTAATCTTGCGAAAGATTGGCTTGCGCCGATTGAGCATCGTGCTCGCCGCGATCATTGTCGTGGCGGTTGCCGTAGGGCTCGGAGCGGCGAAACTGACCAACACATCGGCCAGCGCCGTGTTTGCCGGCGCCGGTGACGGCGAGGCTTCGCCGGCGATGTCCAAGAAGCTCGCTGCGGCGGCGAAGTTCGCACCGCCTGGCGGGACTTCGGATTTCAAGGAAGGTGACCGCACCGAGGACGACGAGTGGGTCAAGCACGCGATCCCAGGTGACGACATTCCGTCGGCCGCGATCGCGCAGTCGAGCCGCGACTGGAACAGCATGACCACCCGCGGTGGCTGGAACAACGGACAGATGGATTGGAAGCCGCTTGGCCCGGACTGGGGCAAGTCGCTCCCGAACGCGTTCCGTGACCGCGCGGTTTACAACGCCGGCACGCCGGACTTCAGCGGCCGCGCGGTGCACCTCGCGATCGATCCGCGCTGCGGCACCAACGGAAACGACAACAACGGTCACTGCCGCCTGTGGATCGCGAATGCGAACGGCGGCGTCTGGCGCACCGAGAACGCGCTGGAGCGCGAGCAGTTCAACTGGAAGTACCTGTCGGAGGAGTTCGAGCACAACAGCGTCGCTTCGCTCGAGCTCGACCCGAACGACAACAACTTCAGCACGATCTGGGCCGGCACCGGCGAGCCCAACGCCTGCGGCTCCGGCTGCGAGGCGGGTGTAGGCCTCTACAAGTCGACGAACGGCGGCAACACCTGGTCGGGCCCGTACGGCAAGGAGCACTTCTACAACCGCGCCGTCGGCTCGATCGAGGTCAAGCCGGGCAACTCGAGCATCATGTTCGCAGCGTCCGGTCGCGCGATCCGCGGCCTCACGAGCTCGTGCTGCGGCGGTGCCGACGCGCTCATCCCGGGCGCACCGCACTTCGGCCTCTACCGGTCGCTCGACGGCGGCCAGAACTGGCAGCTCGTGCACCAAGGCGCAGCCGCGCTCTGCACGGCCGCGCATCCGGACACCGTCTCGCTCAGCGGTACACCGTGCTCGCCGCGCGGCGCCCGCCGCGTGAAGTTCGACCCCGTCGACCCGAACACCGTCTACGCGGGATTCTTCGGGCGCGGCATCTGGCGCTCCCGGTCGAACGGCGACCCCGGCACCTGGGAGCAGATCATGCTTCCGGTTACGCCGACCTTCGCCACGGCGGCCGGCGGGGCGGAGCGGCCCGAGTTCGACATCGTGGAGCTTCCGAGCGGGGAGACGCGGATGTACGTCGGCGTGGGCGGCGGCGGCGTGTTTGCACGGCTCCGGCGGAACGACGCAGTTCGCACCACTCTGGCTGCCGCAACCGCGGCCTCCTGGACCGACCTGACGTCGCCCATCCAGGACACGCCGGGCTACTCGAGCTTCGGCTACTGCGACGGGCAGTGCTCGTACGACAACTACGTGTTCGTACCTGCCGGCAACTTCCCGGACTCGGGCGCAAACCCGGACATCGTGTACCTCGTTGGCGACAACGAGTACAACGAGAACAACTGGGGCCCCCTGAGCCCGCGGTACCAGGGCGGGAACTTCGGACGGGGCAACGGGCGCGGGATCGCGCTGTCCACGAACGGCGGCGTGTCGTTCACCGACATGACCGACGACACGAGCGACAACTTCTATCCCTTCGAGCTCCATCCGGACCATCACGCGCTGACGGTCAACCCGGGGGACTGGAAGCAGTTCATCGAGGTCGGTGACGGCGGCGTTGTTCGCTCGAACGGCGTCTTCGTGGACGACTCCGCCGACTGTGTCCAGCCGAAGGGCTACACGGGCACGCGTCTGACGTTCTGTCAGATGATGCTCGCGATGGTCCCGGAGCGCCTGGAGTCCATGAACAAGGGGCTCAGGACGCTGCACTTCTACCAGATCGACTACAGCCCGCACGACCCGTCCACGATCATCGGCGGGACGCAGGACAACGGTTCGTGGGAGCGCGGTGACACTCCGGAGTCCGGCACCAACGGCTCCAACCTTCCGAGCGGGTACGACCCGGCCGTCATCCCGTCCGCAGACGACTGTGTGGGCAAGGGCATGAGCGAAAACAACAACGGGAACGGCACCACCCAGATCTGGGTGAACACGAACATCGCCGACGGCGGTGACAACGGCTTCGACATCGGAGATCCCTGCTTCCGCCTCAGCGGCTGGCAGAGCGGTCAGATGATGGTCGCGTACGAGCCGAAGAACCAGCTCGACATGAACTGGATCGCCGACACGCAGTTCGTGTTCTACGGCGGGGAGGCCAATGCGTTCCGCGGCGTGGCGAACGACGACCACACCGTTCCGCATCGTCTCTGGTCCGCGCGGCAGCACGTCTTCCGCTCGGACAACCAGGGTCGCAACCCGATCCTGACCAAGGAGACGCACCGGATCCACTGCAACGTGTGGTACGGCGACGCGGACGTGGACGACAACGGCATCTACGAGCCGCCGAAGGACATCTGCGACGACTGGCAGCCGCTGGGCGATCCAGGCCCGGCGGGTCGTCTGAGCGATGCGGCGTACGGTGCGACCAGGCAGGGCGGCTACGTCAGCGTCGTCGAGCCTGCGTGGGACGGCCAGACGATCTGGGCTGCAACGCAGGTCGGCCGCGTCTTCGTCTCGAAGAACGCGGGCGGGCCCGAGCCGGCTGTGGTGTTCGACCGGATCGACGACGACCCGACGGCGACCAACACGCCGCCGCGGTTCCCGTCGGCGATCTACGTCGACCCGCTCGACTCGAACCACGCGTGGATCACCTACAGCGGCTTCAATGCGAAGACGCCGGCCACGCCTGGTCACGTGTTCGAGGTCCGCTACATCCCGGGTGCGTCGACGTTCCAGATCCTCGACGGCAACGAGCCGAGTGACCAGTTGGGCGACATTCCGGCTACGTCGATCGCTGTCAGCGACAAGGGCACGATCTACGTCGGCACCGACTTCGGCGTCGTCGCGAGCAAGGGCGACGGTCGGTGGCAGCAGGCGGGCAAGCACCTCCCGCGGATGCCTGTGCCCGACCTGGTCTACGTCCGCGACGTGCTGACCCCTCCGTACAAGGGCAAGAACCGCCTGTACGCGGGAACGCACGGCCAGGGAGCCTGGGAGCTCAAGACGGATCACCTGGACGGCGGATAACGGCAACGACGACTGATCGTCGGAGCTGATGCTTGGCCGGGAGGGCCGCCGCGAGGCGGCCCTCCCGCTTTCCGACTAACGAGCTTCGATCAGTACGCGACGGCGCCGCGGCCCGTGGCCGCAGCGTGGCGCTGCTCGTCGGCGCGGTACGAGCTGCGCACGAGCGGCCCTGCGAAGACCGAGCCAAAGCCGAGCGCCTCGCCCTGCTCGCGCATCCAGCGGAACTCGTCCGGATGCACCCAGCGATCGATCGTCGCGTGCTTCGCGCTCGGCTGCAGGTACTGGCCGATCGTGACGACGTCGACACCGTTCCCGCGGAGGTCGCGCAGCGTCTCCACGACCTCGTCGTTCGTTTCCCCGAGCCCCACGATGATCCCGGACTTGGTGAGAACGGGATAGTCCGCGATCTCCTTCGCGCGGGCGAGCAGCCAGAGCGCCTTTTCGTAGCTCGCCTTCGCTCCGCGCATGCGCCGGTGGAGGCGGCGGACGGTCTCGATGTTGTGGTTGAAGACCTCGGGGCGCGCGGCGAGGACGGTCTGCAGCGCTTCCTCCTCGACGCCGAGGAAGTCCGGCGTCAGCACCTCGATGCTCGCCTGGGGAAGCTTTGCCTTCAGCGCGCGAATGGTCGCCGCGTAGTGGCCTGCGCCGCGGTCGGGAACGTCGTCCCGGTCGACGGAGGTGACGACGACGTGCTTCAGCCCCATCTCGGCGGCGGCGTGGGCGAGCCGCAACGGCTCGAGCGGATCCGGCGGATGCTCGGGCTTGCCGGAGTGCACGTAGCAGTAGCGGCAGGCGCGGGTGCACGTCTCGCCGAGGATCTGGAACGTCGCGGTGCCGCGCCCCCAGCACTCGGAGATGTTCGGGCAGCGCGCCTCCTCGCAGACGGTGTTCAGCGAGAGCCCGTGCAGCAGCTTCTTGACGTCGAAGTAGCGGCTGTCGGCACTCGGTGCGCGGACCTTCATCCACTCCGGCCGGCGCGGCCGCTCGGCGACGGGAAGCGAGGTCTCCATCGTCCTCAGCCTAGCTTCGGGCCGCCAGCTGACCGTGGAT
>JALZOQ010000177.1 GCA_030913835.1 Actinomycetota bacterium
GCAGGACCGGTTCGCGATCCGCCTCGCCGCCTCGGTTGCGCTGCTGGCGGCGATCGCCTTCCTGCTCTTCCTACTCGCCCTGTAGAAACCGGCCGGACGCGCGACCCTGGTCTTAGTCGAGGCCTCCCACGTCGAGCACGACCGTCTTCAGGTCGGTCATGTCGAGCATCGTGTAGCGACCGCCGATCCTGCCCCAGCCCGTCTGGGTCCCAGAGGCGCCGCCGAACGGCTCGTGTGCCTCCCAGTAGTCGGTCGAGTCGTTGACGACGACGTTGCCCACGCGCAGGGTGTCGAGGTAGCGGAACGCGCGCTTCAGGCTCGACGTGTAAACCGCCGCTTGGAGACCGAGATGCGAGTCGTTCGCTACGGCGAGAGCCTCCTCGTCGGAGCCGACGCGGATCAGCGGCACGATCGGCCCGAACGTCTCCTCTCGGTTGATCAGAGTCTCGACGCTGACCTCGGCGACGACCGTGGGCTCGTAATAGAGATCGGTCGGCGCGCCGTCCCGCCGTGAGCCGCCGAGGACGATAGTGGCGCCCTTCCCGACGGCATCCTCCAGATGGCGGTCCATCTTCTGCGCCGTCGGCTCGTTGTTCATCGGCCCGACTTTCGTCCCGTCGTCGAACGGGTCGCCGAGCTTCCACTCACCGGCCGCCTTTACAACCTCGTCGAGGAACGCGTCGTGGATGCTCTCGTGCACCAAGACCCGCTCGGTCGCGCAGCACACCTGGCCCGCGCAGAAGAAGCCGCCGAACACCGCCCCCTGGGCCGCCCGCTCGAGGTCGGCGTCCTCACAGACGATCTGCGGCCCGTTCCCGCTCGCCTCGATCAGCGAGCGCTTGAGCCCCGCTGCGCGGACGATCTTCTCGGCAGTCGTGTGCGAGCCGACGAAGCCGACGCAGTCGATCTCAGGATGCGTCACGAGTGTGTGCCCCACGTCGCCCCCGCCGTAGACGACGTTCACGACGCCGTCGGGGAGTCCCGCGTCGGCCATGATCTGCATGAAGTTCGCCATCGCGATCGGCGTCCACTCGGACGGCTTCATCACCATCGTGTTGCCGGCCGCGATCCCGGGCGCGATCAGCTCGACCGGGATCAGCGTCGGGAAGTTCCACGGCGTGATCGCCGCGTAGACGCCGTTCGGCTTGCGGAAGGTGAGGATCCGCTTGTTGGCGTCCTGCGAGGGGATGATCGCCGTCTCCATCCGCTTGACGTCCTCGGCCGCGATCCGGAAGTTCTCTGCCGTCTCGTCGATGTCGGCGAGCGCCTCGGCCGCGTACGGCTTGCCCTGTTCGAGCGTGAGCTCTCGGGCGAACTCCTCGCGCCGGTCGTCGATCAGGTCGGCGATCACATGGCAGACCGCCGCGCGCTCCCAGGCGGAGAGCGCCGCCCACTTCGGCTGCGCTTCGCGCGCGGCCCGAGCGGCCCGCGTGATGTCGTCCGGGCTCGCGTTCGGAACCTCGGCGAGCGTCTCGCCGGTGACGGGCGAGACGATCGAGCGCGCCGAGTCGCCGCTCGGCTCGACCCAATCGCCGCCGACGAAGTTCTGGAGTGTGCGGACGGTCGTTGCCACTGACTGGCTCCTTTCAGACGCCGGGGATGAAGGTTGCCTCGCGCCGCTCCTCGGTGCGGCGGAGGACGAGGTAGGCGAGGACGATGGCGGCGAGCGTGAGCGCGAGGATCATCACCGCCGCCGCGTTCACGAGCGGCGAGATGCCGAAGCGCAGCGAGGAGAAGATGCGCAACGGCAGTGTCGTGGTGCCCGCGCCGGAGACGAAGAACGAGGTGATGAAGTCGTCGAACGAGAACGTGAAGGCGAGCAAGCCGCCGGCGAGGATCGCCGGTGCCAGTCGCGGCAAGGTGATCTGGCGGAACGTCGCCAGCGGCCCGGCTCCGAGGTCGAAGGACGCTTCCTCCAGCGTCGGCCCCATCCCGACGAACCGCGCCCGGACGACCAGGGCGACGACGGAGGCGTTGAAGACGACGTGTGCGACGAGGATCGTCTTCAAGCCAAGCGGCACGCCGAGCTGGACGAAGAAGATCAGCGCCGAGATCCCGAACACGACCTCGGGCGTGACGAGCGTCATGTACGCGAGCGAGTCGATCGGCACGCGGACCCAGCGGTGAAGTCGAGGGAGCGCGAGCGCGAGCATCGTCCCGAGTAGGCACGCGAGCACGGCGTTCCCGGCTGCGACGAGGAGGCTGTTCCGGAACGGCTCCGTGATCGTGGGGTCGCGGAGCGCCTCGCCGAACCAGCGCGTCGAGAAGCCCTCCCAGTTCAGGACCTGCCGCCCGCCGTTGAACGCGAAGACGACGACGACCACGATCGGCGCGTAGAGGAACACGTACACGAGCACGGCCCAGGCTCCGAGCGCGCGCCTACCCATACTGCTCCTGACGCCCGGCGAGCCGCGCGTACACGAGCACGAGCAGGGTCATCGCGAGCGTGACGACCATCGCGATCGCCGCGCCGAACGGCCAGTCGCGCGCATGCAGGAACTGCTGCGCGATCAGGTTCCCCGCGTAGATCGTCAGGTCGCCGCCGAGGATCGTCGGGATCAGGTACTCGCCGGTCAGCGGGATGAAGACGAGGAGCGAGCCCGCGAGGATCCCGGGCACGACGAGCGGCAGCGTCACGCGGCGGAAGGCCCTCAGAGCGTTGTCTCCGAGGTCCTGCGCCGCGTCGACGAGCGACCAGTCCATCCGCTCGAGCGCCGCGTACAGCGGCAGAACCATCAGGGGCAGGTAGTTGTAGACGACCCCGATGTAGATCGCCTCCTTCGAGTAGAGGAGGTTCAGGTTCTCACCGATCCCGACGGAGCGGAGCGCACGGAAGACGAAGAAATCGGGGTCGAGGATGAGCAGCCAGGAGTACGTGCGGATGAGGAAGCTCGTCCAGAACGGAATGATCACGAGCAGCAGGAGCAGGTTCTTGCGGCGCGCGTACCGAGCGAGGTAGTAGGCGAGCGGGAAGCCGACGAGCAGCGTGGCGATCGTCCCGAAGAGCGCGAGCCCGAACGTGCGCAGGAAGACGCGCCCGTACAGCGGGTCCCAGAGGTCCTTGAAGTTCTGGAGGTCGAACGTGTAGACGATCTCGGTGAAGCCGACCCGTCTCGAGACGCTGAAGAGCGCCATGATCGAGATCGGCGCGACGAAGAAGACGCAGTACCACGTGACCGCCGGCAGGGCGAGCCACCAGGGGTACCGAGGCCCCGTGGCGGGAGTCGACTCCCGCGCGCGGGGCCCGGCTTTGCTCGCTGCAACAGCCACGCCGACCTAGGCGGACTTGAACTCCGTCCAGATCCGGTCGCGGAGCTTCGTCCCCGCGGGCGTGACCTCGTTCGGCTCGAGCTTGTCGAGCGTCGCCTCCGGCGGGAAGACGTCGGTGTTGTCGAACACCGCCTTGGCGATGGCCGGCTTCAACACGTCCCGCTTGAGCGGCGATCCGTAGTACGTGTACTCGGTCTCGACGGCGTTGTTCTTCGGGTCGTAGACGTAGTCGATCCACCCGTGCGCCGCGTCCGGGTTCTTCGCGCCGACCGGGATCGCGTACGAGTCGACCCAGAACTCGCCGCCCTCCTCGGCGATTACGTACTCCGCGGGCTTCTTCGCGGCCACGGCGGCGCCGTCGCCGTTCCAGCCGAGGGCCATCACAGCCCGGCCCGAGATCAGCATCTGCTTGTACTCCGTGGACGTGATCGCAAGCAGGTGCGGCTTCAGCTTGATCAGCTCCTGCTTGGCCTGCTCCAGCTCGGCCTCGTCGTCGCTGTTGTAGGAGTGGCCGAGCATGACGAGCGTCGAGCCGACGACCTCCGGGATGCCGTCGAGTACGGTCACCTTCTTCGAGTACGGGCCTTTGGCGAGCTCGAAGAAATCCTGCCAGCTGGCCGGCTTCTCCTTGACGAGGTCGCTGCGGTACATGAACCCCGTCGTGCCCCAGTCCTTCGCGACGGAGAACTTGTCGTCGGGGTCGAACGGCAGGCCCTGGAACTTCGGGTCGATGTTCTTCACGACGTTCGGGAGCTTCGAGTAGTCGATCGGCTGAAGCAGGTTCGCGCCGGCCAAGATCTGCACCATGTAACCGGTCGGGACGATCAGGTCGAAGCCGCGGGCCCCGCCCTGGAGCTTCGCCTGAAGGGCCTCGTTCGAGACGTAGAAGTCCTTCTTGACCTTGACCCCGGTCGCCTGCTCGAATGCCGGGTAGGTCTTCGGGTTCACGTAGTCGGCCCAGTTGTAGTACAGGAGCGTGCCGCCGAGCTTCTTCGGCGCGGACGTGCCCGTCGTGCCCGGCTCGTCACCCTCGCTCTCGGCTTCGGTGGTGCCGCCGCAGGCGGCCAGGAACGCGGTCGCTGCACTGATCGCGAGGAAGCCCTTGCGGTCGTAGGCGCGCTCACAGATTGGCCTGTCGCTCATCGAGTTGTCTCCTCCTTCGCATGATCGAGCGTCAGGGCCGCCCCGTCGGCCCAGGTCAACGTGACGCGGTCGCCCTCGCGGAGCGACTCGGCGTCGTCCTCACTGCCTGAACGCTGCTGTCGAACGAGCACCTCCTGTCCGTCGTCCGTCGTGACCAGGCACTGAATCGCAGGCCCGATCACCATCGTCGTCACCACCACGCCCGCGAGCGCGCCGTTCGCCGTAGCGCTCGCGCGCGCGAGCTGCACCTGCTCGGGGCGGACCGCGACGGTCTCCCCGTCCTTGTTGATGAAGTTCGTCTCGCCGATGAAGTCCGCGACGAAGCGCGTCGCCGGGGAGTCGTAGATCTCGCGCGGCGGCCCCAGCTGCTCCACGCGGCCACCGTTCATGACGGCGACCCGGTCGGACATCGCCAAAGCCTCCTCCTGATCGTGCGTCACGTACACGAACGTGATCCCGACGTCGCCGTGCAGAGTCTTGAGGAACACCTGAAGCTCCTTGCGCAGCTTCAGGTCGAGCGCGCCGAGAGGCTCGTCCAGCAGGAGGACCCGGGGCGACAGCACGAGCGCCCGGGCGAGCGCCACACGCTGCTGCTGGCCGCCCGAAAGCTCGCCCGGGTAGCGGTTCTCGAGCCCGTCGAGCTGTACTA
>JALZOQ010000398.1 GCA_030913835.1 Actinomycetota bacterium
AAGAGATTCCTGGTGCCGCATTTCCATCCCGCCTCGCCGTTGTCGACCGACCACTACCGGCGGCTCGAGCGCAGCGAGAGCCTCGCGCTCGTGCGGCAGCTGATTGCCGACGCGCGGCCTGACGCGATGGTCGTCGGCCGCGAGTCGTTCGCCTGGGACATACCCGAGCTGGCCGAACGCAAGGGCGTGCCGTGCATCGTCGTCGTCCACGGAGGAACCACGTTCGGCATGATCGAGCAGGGCGAGCCGGCGGCGGACGCCAAGCGGCTTCTCCGGCAGCTACGCGCCGCGAGCCGCATCGTCGTGCCTGCGACGCACCTGGTCGAACGACTGCGCCACCTGGGGCTCACGAACGTCGCGCTCGTACCGAACGCTGTCGACATGAAGAAGTTCCGCCCGGGGCCGCGAGACCCGGACCTGGCCCGCAGGCTCGCGATCCGCGAGGAGGACATCGTCGTAGTGCATCTGTCGAACTTGTCGAATTTGAAGAGGCCGGTCGACCTCGTCGACTCGGCCGAAGCGGCTCTCCGCCGACGCAAGGATCTCGTCTACGTCGTCGTCGGCGACGGCCCGAACCGGAAGGCAATGCATGAGCTCTGCGCAGAGAGGGGCATCGCCGACAGGTTCCGGTTCACAGGCTGGGTCGACTACGAGCGCGTGCCCGACTACGTCCGCCTCGCCGACATCGTCGTCGTCACGTCCGCGAGCGAGGGTCAGGCCCTCGTCTACCTCGAGGCACAGGCTTGCGGGCGGACGCTTCTCGCGAGCGACATCCCCGCGGCGCGAGAAGTGGTGGCGGATGGGCGGACAGGCCTGCTGTTTCGGATGGGGGACCTTGCCGATCTCACGACGAAGACGCTGCTCGCCGCGGGCGATCCGGAGCTGCGGCGCTCGCTCGGGCGGCAGGGCCGCGAATACGTCAAGCGCCACTCGCACGCCAAATCGGCCCGCGCCTACGGAGCGCTGCTCGCCCGGGTGGCGCTACCGTCGGTCGCCACGGGCTAGCGTGCCTGCAGACCGAGGCGGCAGGAAGGCGCCGAGCGACGTCACCGGAGTCCTCTTGACGATGGGCGAGCCGGGAACGCGGCGCGCGCTCGAGAGCATGCAAAGCCAGACCTCGGCTCTGCGGGACATCGTTGTCATCCGCGGCGTCAGTCCCTTCTCGGGCGCGTTGAACCACGCAGCCCAGAAGGTGCGCACGCCGTTCTTCATCCAGGTCGATTCGGACATGGTGCTCGACTCCGACTGCGCCGAGCGCCTGCGCGACGGGATGTCGTCCGAGGTCGGTATCGCCGCCGGGCTCCTGCGCGACCCGCTGATGGGAGAGGTGGGAGCTGTCAAGCTCTTCAGGAGAGAATGCTTCGACGCCGTCCGCCTGCGCGACACGGTCTCGACGGACGTCGACTTCTACCGGGAGCTCGCCGAGCGCCGCTGGCTCACCCTCTACGTCCTCGGCGAGACACGGCCGGGCCGCACGAGAACCGTCGGCGAGCACCGGCCGGTCTACTCCCCCCCGTACACGTACGCGACCTACTACCTACTGGGCGCGAGATACTGGCGGCTCCGCGACCTGATGAGCCTGCGCTGGAGGCTCCGAGAGCTGCGCGCGAGCAAGCACTCGCTCGCGCCGGTGGCCAGGGTGGCGCTCGCTCAAGGCCTCTTCTCGAACGAGGCTCGCGACGTGGCAAAGGGATCCGTTCCGATCGAGCGAGCGGTCCTTCGGCAGCTCTCTGGTCCTGAAAACGGCGCCGAGCTGATTTTGCCGCCGCCGCCCGACGGCCTTCCGATCGGCGCGCTTTGCGATCTCTTCTACGAGCAAGGCCGGAGCCTCGGCTCTCGGGGCGCCTACGCGGGATTTCGCAGCCGGCTCAACGACGCGTCTGTGAACGGCGATCCATGGCCGCTCGAGATCAGCCTGTCCCACGGCTTCCTCAGCGCTGCCGAGGGAAAGAGAGCGAGCGCATCGACCTGGCAGCGCCTCCAACTACTGCGCTGACGTAATGGTGGCGAACAGCCGCCGCCGACGCCGCCGGCGGCGGCGTTACGCCGGGTGTGCCACCCCGGCGTCGTCCCGCGTTCGGTCGCCCCAGACGAGCAGCAGGACTCCGGCGACGATCAGCCAGGCGATCCACGCGAACATCCCCACGAAAGCGATGGTCGCGAAGGACGCAACACCGAGCAGCAGGCTGACGATTCCGAGCCAGCGCGGGCCCCACCCGAGGCGGAGCGCTGCGAGGGACGCGCCGATGATCATCACGCCGGCGGCGACTCCCGCGGTCCCGAGCAGCACCCAGCCCACGTCGTCGAACGCCAGGTACGCCTCGGCCTGGGTCGCGCTGAGGCTGTCGTGATCGAGCAGCGGGGCTGTCCACAGCGTGATCGCGACCGAGAAGAACGCGACGAAGAGCGTGCCGCCGACGAGGGTGAGCGTACGCGCGAGCGAGTCGGCGAGCGGGCGCATCCGCGCCAAGAGCCCGGCGAGGAACCAGCCGATCAGGATCGGTGCGGCGAGCGCAAGGATCTGAGCCACGATGTTCTCGCCCTCGTGATCGCGCGCGGACCGAAGCACCGATTCGCTCGTCTCACCGTTGTCCGGGGACATGAGGAAGGCGATTGCCAGCCAGACGCCGAAGACGATTGCGCCGAGCGGCGCGAACCGCTCGAGCCAACCGAGCTGCGCTCGAGGTGCAGGTGTATTCAACGGAGCTCCTTTTGGGTCGGAGAAGGACAGCGCGGCGATCCTACGCTGCTGCGCCGACAGCGTGACGGTCAGGCCGGGCGAATCGTCAGTATGCGCCCGTGATCGAGCTGCGAGGTGTCTCGCATACCTATGTGTCGGAACGGCGCGGCCGCATGGTCTCGAACGACGCAGTTCGCGACATCGATCTCTCGATCCCGCTGCTCCAGTTCGTCTCGGTGGTCGGCCCGTCCGGCTGTGGCAAGACGACGTTGCTGCGGCTCGTCGCGGGTCTGGTCGCCCCCACCAGGGGCCACATCAGCGTCGATGGCCGGCCGGTCACGGGCCCCGGGCCCGACCGGGTGGTCGTCTTCCAGGAGGATGCGCTGTATCCCTGGCGCACCGTGCGCGCCAACGTTGCGCTCGGGCTGCAGCTCGGGCGGGTGGTCACCGGCGCCGACGCCCGCGGGCTCGTCGAGCGGTACCTCGCCCTGGTCGGCCTGTCGGAGTTCGGCGACCACTACCCGAACCAGCTTTCAGGCGGAATGCGCCAGCGCGTCGGGCTCGCCCGAGCGCTCGCCGTGAGGCCGTCCACGTTGCTCATGGACGAGCCGTTCGGCTCGCTCGACGCGATCAGGCGACACCGCCTCGGCGGCGAGCTGCTCGAGATCTGGGAACACGACCAGCGGACCGTCCTGTTCGTGACGCACTCGTTGGACGAGGCGCTCGTGCTCTCAGACCGGGTGATCGTGATGCGGGACGGTGCGCTCGTGAGCGACATCGCGGTTGACTTCCCGCGCCCTCGCGATCCGGAGGCGATCATCGAGGAGACGGCGTTCCTCGAGCTTCGCCGTTCGCTCTCCCGGCTGTTGTGATGGCGACGTCGGCCTCCGCTTCCCGCACGCAGGTGCGACGGCTGACCCCCCGAGAACGCGCGGGGCGCGTCCTCTTGCCGCGGATCCGGATCTACCAGCTGCTGCTGCTGGCAGGGCTGCTCGGAATCTGGGAGCTCCTCGGCCACCGAACGGCCGACTACGTGTTCGCGCCGCCGAGCGAGGTCGCACAGGCGCTCGTGGCCATGGTGCGGAGCGGCGAGCTGCCGAGCGCGCTCGGCGACAGCCTGGCGACCCTCTTCCTCGGCTACGCAATCGCGGCCGTCGTCGGGATCGCGTCCGGAGTCGCGATGGGCTGGTGGTGGACGCTCGGCCGCACGCTCGACCCGTTCGTCGCGGCGCTGTACGTCGTGCCGATCGTCGCCCTGGTCCCTGCGATCGTCATCTGGGCGGGTCTCGGGCTGGCAGCGCGCGTGCTCGTCGTGGTGCTGTTTTGCGTGTTCGAGCTGTTGCTCAACGCGTACGCTGGGGTACGCAACCTGGATCCCCTCCTAGTCGACGTCGCCCGGACGCTCGGCGCGCGGCGCCGTGACCTGCTCTGGAAGGTCGTGCTGCCCGGGACGCTTCCCTTCCTCTTCGTCGGTCTCCGTATCGGGGCAAGCCGCGCGCTCAAGGGGATGGTGCTCGCTGAAATCCTCTTCGCGGTCACGGGGCTCGGCGGGCTGATCGTCAAGTACACCAATGCGTTCCGGATGGATCGCGTGCTCGCTGTCGTTATCGTGCTCGCGCTGCTCGGGATCGCGCTCACGGCCGGCATCCAAGCGCTCGAGCGCCGGGCGCTGCGGTGGCGGCCGTGAGACGCGCGCACGCGGTCTTGGTCGTCGCGTCCGTCTTGGTCGCTGCTGGATGCGGCAACTCCGACTCGAGCGACCAAAGCACGAAGACGAAGACACTCACCATCGGCTACGCCTTCGGCTTCGATGTAGGCGATGTCGGAGATCGGGTCGCGCTGCGGAGGATCGAGCGGCGAACCGGGCTCCGGTTTCGATTCCGGGAGATGGGCGGGCCGGCGAACGCCCTCGCCGCCCTGGCCCGCGGCGACATCGACATCGCCAACGTCACGTACGGCTCGCTCAATTCGGCGATCGCCAGCGGAGCCGCCGTGCACGCCGTCGTCCCTTCGAACGCAGTTCCTGAATACCTCCTCGTTGCCGGCTCGAGCGTGCGCACCGTCGCCGGCCTGCGTGGCAAGCGCATCGCCCACAGCGGTTCGGGGATCGACCTCGAGTCGCTCGTGGAGCCGGCGCTGGCGGAGGCTGGGATCGAGCCGGGCGACGTGAAGCAGAACACGATCCTCGACTCCCCACAGAAGGCGGCAGCCCTGACGAGTGGCCGCGTGGACGCCGCCACGCTCGACGAGATCAGCTTCGAGCGCGTGCGCGGCGAAGGCACCGTCTACAAGGAGCTGGCCCGGATGGCCACCTACGAGCCTGCCGCGATCACGCTCTGGGTCGTGTCGAAAGCGTTCCTCGACTCGCGGAGATCGCTTGTCGGGGACCTCCAGCGCGAGCTGCTCGCCAATTACGCGTTTCTCTACACGCCCGCCGGGAGGCGAGCCTGGATCGCGGAGGCGCAGGACACGGTGATGGCCGCCGACACGCCCGCGCTCGCCGAACGTGTCTACGCCTTCTACCGCCAGATCGAAGTCTGGCCGCGCCGGCGCGAGGTCCTGACTGCGATCGAGCACGACCACTACCTGAGCACTCTGCAAGCCTCCGGCGCGGTTCGGCGCAAGGTTTCGTACGCGGAAGTTTGGGGCCTCGGTTAGCCGCGCAGCCGATACAGCGGAGGGGTCTTGCTCGCGGACGTCACGTGCGGACGCGCACGCACGACTTCGAGGGTTCCCGCCCCGCGCCACACGTCGCTCATCATTGCCTCCGATCGCCCTTGGGCGGCCAGGTACCCGTAGACGGCCTCCACGACCGCACGCTCGTCGATCGCCCCGACCGCGGGGCTGACAAGCAGGCGAACCCGCGAGAGCTCTCCTTGCTCCTCTTCGGAGAACTGGTAATCGGTTGCATGTCCGCCGAAGCGCCCCGGCAGGACGTCGTCGACGAGGGCGGCGAGCTCGACGCCGCGGATGCTCATCCCCTCGCTCGTGAAGAGCTCGTAGCTGCGGATCGTGTGCAGGTGACGCCGGAGCCCAAGCTCGCCGGTCGAGCAGCCGCAATCCCGCTCGACGACGACCGCCTCGTCGCCGATCTCGACGTTGAGGAGCACCTTCGGAGTCGACGGACTGACTGACGTGAGGACCAGCGCCTGTGAGTGGCCGGCACCGTTCTCGCCGGGTCGCCGTATGAGTGCGAACGAGTCCTCGGCGAGGTGCACGTCACCGGGCGCGACCGGGTCCGCGCAGGCGATTCCGGGCTGTCCTCCCTCGATGAAGTACTGGCAACCCGCCGTCGCGCCGCTCTCCGCCACGGCCTCTGCCTTGCCCGCCGTCAGCGCCTCGCCGCCGAAGCGGAAGATCGTTCCCGCGAGGTCGAGGCCGGCATCGCGCGCGGCCCGGCAGACGCGCACGCCCGAGCTCGGCGTGCACTGCAACAACCCCGGCGTGCCGGCCTCGCCGGTCCGATGCGCCCAGCGAGCGACGCGCAGGGCGAGGTCTGCAGGTGTGTGCTCCGGATAGCGAAAGCCCGCCCCTGCGATCCTGCCCGCCAGGTACGCGCCTCCCGTGAGGGCCATGCGCCTCGCGACGCCGGGCCGTTGCGTGACGGGAATCTGAGTGAACCAGCGCGCAATGGGGCGGCCGAGCTTGAGGTTCGGAAGCACGTTGGTCAAGCCCGCGACCGACGGTGGCACGGGATACCAGAGCGCCGTCGGCCTCTCGCCCACACCGAAGGCGTCCAGAAAGGCGCCGTGGTACATCGTCAGCTGGGTCAGGAAGGGGAAGTTCACGAGCACCGACCGTGGCTCCCCGGACGATCCGCCGCTCACTGTTTCGAATCGGCCTGCGACCAGGGGATTCACAGCGGCCTCATGCCTGAACGGCAGCTCGAACCCGTTTCGCCGAACTGGCTGCCGTCCTTTCCACTCGTCGATCGCCAGCCTCACGCCGGCGTCGTAGAGGTCGGCCAGCGCCGATTCCACCCCGTCTCGCCGGACGAGCTGCGCGACGTCGCCATGCTCGATCCCCGCGTGCTGCAAGAGCGGGAGATACGGGCTGGTCGGGTTTCTGAAGACTGCCCGCTCGAGCAGAACCAGAAAGGTGTCGTCGCGCTGCGCGCGGCCCCGCGCGATGAGCTCGCGGCAACGGGCTACATCGAGCCGGTCGCGAAGGTACGGGACTATCCCGGTCGCGTATCCAGCCAGCATGCCGAGCTCGGACAGCACGCGCGGATCGTAGTCAGGCGTTTGGACGCACCGAGTGCGCTGGGTCGATTCCCGGGCGGGCCTCCGTCTAGGTCGGCGTGGACTCGGATGAAGCGCCGCCGGCCGCGTCGGCTGCCTTGACCTCGCCGTGGAAGCGCCGGTGAACGTAATACGTCGTTCCGCCGAGGTTGATCTTTGCGTAGATGCCGGAGACCGGTCCGAGCTTGGTCTCCCGCGGGAACGTCCCCAGCACCTCTTTCGGCTTCGTCGTGCCCAGGATGCTCGCCTTCAGCAGAAGGATCCGCCGGTCGGTCGCCACGACGATCACGTACTTCATCAAGAAGAAGAACAGGTACGTCAGGACGAGGAACCAGGGGCTCAGGCCGCCCGTGGCAGGGAAGGCTGCCTGCACGGTCTCGCCCGGCTCGAGGTGCGGCTGGACGTTCTTCTCGAGCTTGTCGCGAATGGCCATGCGGGCAACCCTACTCCGGCCGAGCGAGTCTGCCCAGCTCCGTCATGATTGGCTCTCTGCGGTCATCGCGCGCGTTCGCCCATCTGCCTCCCGGCCACGACCCCGGCGTCCAGAGCCTCCGCAACCGCTACGCGTTTCCCTTGTGGGAGTGGGTGGTGGGCCTCGTGGGGGCCGGGATGGCGATCGCCGGTGTCTTCATCGCCGCCGGTGGGCGCGGGCCCGAGTTCGACCGGACCGAGGAGGCGCTGGGGGGCGCGTTCTTCGCCGCCTTCGGGTTCCTTTGCGTCGGCCTGGTGTACTGGACGCTCCGTAAACGCCTGCCGCCAAGCCTCGGGAAGCGCCTGCCGGGAACGGCGCTCGGCGTCGAGCGCGACGAGGCCAGGCGGGGCGAGGAGCTCCGGGTGACGGTGACCCTCAGCGCTCGAGCTGCGAGAACGGACGATCCGCTGGAGGTCGGGCTCCTCTGCATCGAGCGCTACGACTACACCGCCCACGCCCAGACGAAGGCCGGCCCCATCGCCCTGCGCCAGACGCGCGACGCTACGGCGTACGAGCAGTGGCTTCCACTCGAGCACGCGGCCGGCGATCAGAGCTTCTTGCTGGAGATCCCTACGACCGCCCCCTACTCGTACGAGGGCGACTGCGTGTCGTATGCCTGGCGGGTCTCGGCCCGGGTCGTTCGCAACCTTCGCTCGGACCCGAGGATCGACCATCCGATCTGGGTGCGGCCGTGAAGCTTGCGCTCGAACTGCCCGACCAGGCGATCCCAGGAGAGCTGGTCGCCGGCCGGGTCCGAGTGGAGGAGGGCGGTGAATCCCGCTCACTCACGGTCACCGTCGCCTTCCACGAGGAGACACGGGACTACAGGCTCGTTCCCGTCAGTTCCGATCGAGTCGTGCACGAAGGAGCGCTGGTCACCGGCCAGACGATCGACTTCAGCTTCGACCTGCCGGCCGAGACGCCGCCGAGCGTCAAGTGCGAGCACTCCGAGCTCTGGTGGGAGGTCTCTGTTCACTCCGCGGATCCCGGGTTCGATACGCGGGTGAGCCGCCGGCTCGCGGTCGTCGTTGGCTGAATCAGGCGACCGCGAAGGTAACCGTGACCGACGCCTGGATCTCCTGCGTGCCCGGCTCGATCGGCGCTGCGTCGGTGGCTGCCGTGCCTTTCTCCGCGAGCGGCATGGGCGCGCCGCCCGTTTCCGTGACGCCGACGACCGCGCCGAGCGCGACGCCGGCCGCCGCGGCGATCGCCTGCGCCTTGGTGCGCGCGTCGGCGACGCTTGCGCGCAGGGCATTGCGGTAGAGCTCCGCTGCGTTGGAGCGCGTCAGCGACGGCCCGTAGACCTGGTTCGCTCCCGCTGCGACGGCGGCGTCGATCACCGCACCGGCGCGGTCGAGGTCGCGCAGGTGAGCCGAGACGGTGTTCTGGGCGATGTAGCCGATGATCGCTTCGCCGTTGTCGGACAGACGCGGCGAGAGAGCAACGTGCTGGGTCTGGATGTCCGCGGCCGCGACGCCGGCTTCGCGAAGCGCAGCGATCACCCTGCGCATCTCCGCACTGTTGGCGTCGAGGGCGGCGCTCGCGGTGCGCCCGGTGCTCTGGACGCCGAACGAGAAGTCCGCCCGGTCGGGAACAGCCCGAATCGAGCCCGTGCCGTTGACCGTGATCCCTTCGGCGCGCAGCTGGGCGGCGAGCCCGCTGGCGCTCTCCGGGCGCGCCGCGCCTGCGACAGCGGCGACGACGAGGCCGAGTGCCGCGAGAGCGAGGATGCGGAGGATCTTCATCTCACTCACTGTACGCCGCCGGCCGCGATTTCGTCACACCCCGTCGGGCTAGGGAGGGTTTGGCGAAACGCAGCTGTGTCGCCGGGCCGCGCTGCTCGCCCCGAGGCGGCGTCCTCAGTCGCCCCGATAGCGCTGCTATCGAGGCTCCCTGCGTCCTGGCCTCGGAACGACCATCGCACCCCGACAACGAGCGACGTCCCACCAAACCCTCCTAGCGACGCGCGAAGGCCAGAGCACCCACGCTCACGAGCATCCACGCAGCCAGATAGAGGAACGCCGCGCGCGGAGAGACGAGCGTCCACAGCGCGCCTGCCACCGCGGAGGCGGCCAGGTTCCCGAAGGCCTGCACGGCGGCCAGCGCCCCGAAGGCCGACCCCCGCAAGCCGGCGGGCGCGAGGGCGGCGACGGCGGCGCGTTCCGCGGTTTCGGCCAGGCCGATCCCTACGCCCGCGAGGGCAAAGAAGAGGGCCAGCGGGACGATCGCTGGGCCCGCGAACGCGAACCCGGCGTACGCCGCGAGGAAGACGGCGGCGCCGGCGACCAGCACGCGAGCTCCGCCGCGACGGTCGGTGGCCCGGCCAGCCGGCACGCTGGCGAGCGTCGCCGCGA
Source organism: Actinomycetota bacterium (assembly GCA_030913835.1). Lineage (GTDB taxonomy): Bacteria > Actinomycetota > Thermoleophilia > Gaiellales > Gaiellaceae > UBA5186. The sequence continues at coordinate 9,748 of JALZOQ010000398.1, forward strand.
GGTTGTACGCGACGTACAGCAGGAGCGCGACCTGCACGGCGGCGTCGTGCCCTCGGCCGGGCGTGAGCAGCTCGGTCGCGCGGAGGATGAGCAGCGTCGCCGCGGCGTTGCCGAGCTCGAAGGCCGAGATCCCGACCAGCAGGCGCCCGAGCCTTCCGCGCAGCACCGGCCTGATTCTCAGCCGTAGGGGCTGACGGTCGTGCTCCCGCAGGCGCGGCGCCGCCCGGACGGCCGCGAGCATCGCGAGCGCCGCCAGCAGGCCGGGGACGATGGAGAGCAAGATCGCCGTCCGCACGCCGACAGTGGCGACGAGCGCCAGCGCGAGCAGCGGCCCGACGATCGCCCCGAGATTGTCCAGCGCACGCTCGAACCCGTACGCGCGCCCGTACGCGCCGGGCGGCACGACATCGGCGAGGAGCGCGTCGCGCGCGGGACTGCGGAGGCCGCGGGTCACCCAGGCGCCGGTGCGGAGAACGCCGACCTGCCACACGGCGCTCGTCACGCCGATCGCCGACGAGAGCACCGCGGTCGCGGCGTAGC
>JALZOQ010000208.1 GCA_030913835.1 Actinomycetota bacterium
GGGACGAGCTCTAGGTACAGCTGCGGCGCGTCGACGTCGGCGAGAACCGCGCGCCTTGCGTCGACGTCGCCGGCGGGCGTGCGAACCGCGACCGCCCTTCCCCGCCGGACCACGATCTCCGTTGCCCGCGTCCCGCTCTCGACTCGCCCGCCGCGCTCCTCGAGCCTCCGCACGAGCGCCTCGGTCAGCCGGCCCGCGCCGCCCTCCGGGCACGGAAACCCCACGTCCTGCCCCAGCGTGGCCAGCAGAGCGCCGTAGAAGCCGCTGAATGCCGCTTCCGGCGCCAGGTCGGTGTGGAGGGCGTTCCCCGTGAGAAGCCGTCGTGCGCCCTCTCCGTGAAAGCGCTCCTCGCCGAGACGGCGAACAGGGAGCAGTATCGTCCTCGCGAACTCGACGAGCCCTGACGCGCCGAGCTCGCGTGCGAGGCGCGCGCCTGCGCGTACCGGCGGCATCGGAGTTGCCATCGCCGCCAGCAGGTGCGGATTCGTGCGGCGCAAGAGCCGGATGAGCTCGCGCCATGCGTCCCCGTCTCCGGGCACGAACGCGTCCAGCGACGCAGCGGTCTCGTCGAGGTCCATCGAGAGCGAGGCGCACGTGCCGTCGACGGCGGGGTGGGCGAGCGCAAGCGGCCCACGGCGCCAGCGCAGGCCGTAGCGCTCGAGCTCGAGCCGGCGCAGCGTGGGGGAGGCCGCGGCGAGCGGATAGAAGGCGCTGAACAGATCGTGGGTGAACCCGGGCTGTCCCGTCAGCTCGCCGCTCTTGACCGCACCCCCGGGTTCGTCCTGCTCTTCGAGCACGACCACGCTCCAGCCCGCGTCGGCGACTAGGTTCGCCGCGACGAGCCCATTCGGCCCCGCCCCGATCACGACTGCGTCAGGCATCGCGCTTGGCTTCTCCGCGCGCGGGCGGGCACAAACGGCGCTAGGCTTCCGCCCCCATGGCGCCCCTCCGCCGTGTGCTCGTCCTTTTTGTGCTGGTCCTCGCCTGGCCGACGAGCGCGTCCGCGCACACGGACGGCCAGCGCCAGCTCGAGTTCTCCTGGCCCGCGGACGGGACGGTCACGTCGCCGTTCGGCCAGGACGGAGGGCGCTGGCACACCGGCCTCGACATCGGAATCCTGCGCTCGCTCGGCGTGACCGCCGCGGCGCCCGGTGTCGTGACGCGCGTGGGCGTCCCGCGCGGCTACGAGGGTTACGGGCAGGTGGTGGAGATCGACGCCGGCGACGGATACTCCCTGCTGTACGCGCACCTGGCCGACATGCGCGTGAAGGTCGGCGACTACGTCATGGGCGGCCAGCACATCGCGACGGCCGGTTGCACGGGTTGGTGCACCGGTACGCATCTCCACTTCGAGCTGCGATATCGCGGCCGGCCGCTCAGCCCGCTGTCCTACCTCAGTCGCTAGAATCGCCGCGACCCGGGCGGTTAGCTCAGTTGGGAGAGCACCAGCTCGACAAGCTGGGGGTCACTGGTTCGAGCCCAGTACCGCCCATACAGACCTGCGCAGCTATGCGTCATCCCGCATGGCTGCGCGGGTCAGACGGGTCGGGTGTGCCGTGAAAGACCGCGGCGTGCCCACCCCGGTGCCCACCCCCGGAAAAAGGAAGGTGCGACAATGAACGAGCAGCACGAGCCCATCCAGGACGAGCTCCTGGCCGCAATCGACCGCGTCGGCGCCGTGCCGATCGACCCGGCGAAGTTCCCGCACGACCCGCCGCTCGAGTTTCGTGAGGCGGCGGTCGAGCTCCTCAACCAGATCGCCCGGCTCAGGTTCAAAGCCGATGGCGGCGACCTGACGGAACTCGACGAGATCGGCGTCGAAGACACGTCGTTCGCAATCGACCTCGAAGACCTCCGCGAGTTCGTGGCGGGCTTCCACGCGGACGGGGACCATCCCCGCTATGCAGCCTGCGCGGCCGTCTTCGATTGGGCGGTAGCGGCGGGATCTCGTCCGCCGGACGCTCAGGATCCCGAGCTCGACGAGCCGGACTGACCGGGGCGGTGCCGATAGTCGTTCTGCGGTAAGGGCGATCGGAAAGTCGCTCGACGCGATGGCCGGGCCGCCGCTGGCGGCCTGGGGGAGCGCGAGGGACAAAGTCGGTCGAGACCGAGCCCACACGTGAGCCGCCCGCAATGGGGGCGTCGCGAGAAGTCGTGAAGTCACCGATCTCCGTGTGGGAGGGCCACCGATGAACGAGCAAGAGCTACTGGACGCGATCCGCGCACTCGAGGAGAAGGCCGCTGGGGAACCGTTCACCCGCGACCAAAAGGACGCGTGGAACGAGCTCAACGAGAAGCTCGACGAGTTCCGCGCCCGCCGCGACCGCGTCCGCACGCTCGCCGACGACCCGCGGAGCCGCGAGATGATCTTCGATGAGGAAAGGGGCACCGGCCTTCCGACCGGCGACCTACGCTCTCGCGCCCTGGCCGCGAACGAGCGGGCCGTGTTCCTGCCCGAACGGTCGCGCGAGCACATGGACCACGAGCTACGGGAGGACGACGACCCCGAAGCACGGCTGGCCCGCTACGTGATCGAGACTTCGAAGCGCGACTACCTGCGCGCGTTCTCACGCTGGGTCAACGACCCCGTTTCAGGGCCACACACGTGGAGCCCGCAAGAAAGAGAGGCGGTGCGCGGCGTCAAGTACCTCGAGCGGTCGATGAACCTGACCGGGGCGCAGGGCGGCTTCCTCGTCCCGTACGAGCTCGACCCGGCGATCCTGATCGCCAGTGCCGGCTACGTCGACCCGATGCGGGCAGTCGCGCGCGTCGCGACCACGGCGCAGAACGAAAAAAGGTTCGTGACGTCGCTCGGCGTCACCTCGAACTGGTACGCGGAAGAGGCCGAGGTCACCGACAACGCGCCGGCGCTGCTGCAGCCCGCGATCGTCTGCAAAAAGGCGATGGCGTTCGTGCCGGTCAGCTTCGAGCTGTTCGAGGACTCCGACATCGCCCAGCAGATCGGCGCCGTCTTCGCCGACTCGAAGGCGGTCGAGGAGGCGCGCGTCTTCACGACCGGCAACGGGACCACGGAGCCGAAGGGGATCATCACCGCCCTGGTGGCCGCCGGCGGCTCGATCGTGATCGCGACCGGCACCAACGTGCTCGCGCAAGGCGACCTGTACGCGAACCAGGCGGCGCTGCCGCCCCGCTGGCGGCCGAACGCGAAGTGGATGATGAACCTCTCGATCCTGAACGGCTACCGGCAGCTGCCGCAGGCCACCGGGCTCAACTACTCGATCGTCAACGACGACGGGCCGATCCCGAAGGCGCTCGGCTGGGAGATCCGCGAAAACTCGGCGATGGACGGGACGCTGACCGGGGCCGCGGCCGACTACCTCGTCCTCTCGGGCGATTTCAAGCAGTACGCGATCGTCGACAGGATCGGCACGTCGCTCGAGTTCATTCCGCACCTCTTTGGCGCCAACCGGAGGCCCACAGGGCAGCGCGGATTCCTGATGCACTGGCGAGTCGGCGCCGACGCGCTCATCCCCGACGCCTTCCGGCTCAGCAACTTCTCGACGTAAACCGATGGCGGCCGCGAAGACAGTGGCGGCAAGGTCGCAGTTCGTCGCCGAGATCGACGGCAGGACGGTGGTCGTGCTCGAGGGTGCACGGTTCCCGGCGGGCGGCGCGATCGTCAAAGGTCGCGAGGACCTGTTCGAGCCGATCGCGGCGCGGCCGAAGGCGCGGCCGAAGCGAAAGACCTCGGGCGGGCGTGGGTGAAGAGGCCGTAACGAGCTCTGCGCCGTCTCCTCTCGTTCGGCGTGAACTCGTGCGCCCGCCTGCGGCGTCTTCCCGGGCCCGTCCGGTGGCGAATCCTCATGGCTGACGGCGTTCGCGTTCGCGTCGACGTCGACACGTCCGGCTGTCGGGAAGGCGCAGCGCGAGCTCAAACTCAGCGCGGAGGTCCGGGTCGAAACTCGCGGCTTCCGCACCTACGGCGACAAGGTCGACCGTGCAGCCCAGCGTGCACTCCTGCTGACCGCGCACAAGGTGGCCGCCCGCGCCCGCGCCGGCGCCCCCGTCCGGACGGGGCGCCTGCGCGACTCGATCCACGTCGGCCAGATGAGGCGGACAAGCCGCGGCTTCGAGATCGACGTCATCGCCTCAGCGCCGTATGCGATCCAGCAGGAGCTCGGC
>JALZOQ010000219.1 GCA_030913835.1 Actinomycetota bacterium
GCGCTATCGTGCGCTCGGCGCTGGCTGGAGGGCGGCCGCCTACGCCCTGCAGCGCTCGCCGATGTGGCGCCGGCGTCACCCGCCGCTCGGCTGAGCCTGCTTGCGCTTGGCCGCGGCCTTCGCCTTGGCTCTCGCTTTCGCCTTCGCCGCCGCAGCTCTGGCCTTGGCGTTCGCGCGGCGGTTCTGGAGTTCGTAGTCCGCCGGAGTGGTCGCGTGGTAGGCGATCATGATCCCGTTCAGCGAGAAGAAATAGTGGCGGTCGGTGGCGATCCCGGGCTGGTACTTGCCCATCCCCAGCCGCCAGACGACCTGTCCGTTCGTCGTTTTGAGGCCGAAGGTCTTGCGGTTGAGCGTCGAGAAGTAGACGAGCTTGCCGACGACGAGCCCGGGCGCGAGGATGCGTCCGCCGACGCGCGTCCGCCACATTTCCTTGCCGTCGCCGCTGCGGAACGCGTGCACGTTGCCTCTGAAGTCGCCGACGTAAATCCGGCCGTGCGCGACCGACGGGGTCGAATAACCCGTCGACCGAAGATGATGCGTCCAGAGCACCCGTCCGTTACGAGCGTTGAGGGCGACGACCTTGCCTGCGCGTGAGATCGTGAACAGCCGCCGGCCGTCGGTGGAAGGGCTCGCGTAGAAGCTCTCGTGGCGGAGGACGTCGCGGCGGATGTAGCGGTGCCAGAGCTTGCGCCCGTTCCGCCGGTCGAGGCAGAAGATCGAGCCGGCGTAGGTCGTGATGCAGATGCGCCGTCCCCAAATGGACGGGCTCGAGTTGATGCGGCCGCCCGTGTTGTAGGCCCAGCGAACGCGACCGTTCCGGACTGCGACGGCGAACAGCCGGCCGTCGGTCACGCCGAAGTAGGCGGTGCTGCCGATCGCGACGGGTGACGACTCGACCTTCCCGCGGACACGCAGCTTCCAGATCGGCTTGCCGTCCGTTCGTCGCAGCGCGGTCAGGGTGCCCGCGTGTGAGCTGACGAGCAACAGCTGCCCGGCGATCGCCGGCGTCGACGGCGTCTGGCCCTCGTTCCTGTGGCTCCAGAGGATCTTGCCGTTGTGCGCGTTCAGGGCGAACGTCCTGCCCGCGACCGTGTTCACGTACAGCGTCCCGTCGCAGTAGCTGGGCGGATACTCGATGTACGCGCCGAGTCCCTTGACCCAGAAGTGCTTCGTCGGGCGGCCGAGCGAGATGTCCGGTCGCGCGGACGTGCGCTGTGGGTTGCCGCCGAAGTTGAGCCAACAGCGCTTGTCGTCCGGGAGGAAGCGGATTCGGCGGTGCTTCGTCGGCTTCCCGGTCGGCTTCTCCGCGGTCGTCGTCGGGACCGTCACGGTCGCCTCGGGTTCGACCTCGACCGAGACGTCGGTGACGCGTGTCTCGAGCTTCCCCGCCGTCTCGCTTCCGCGCACGCGGAGCACCGCGACCGCGACGCCTGCACCGACGACGACGAGTCCCAGAAGGATCAGGGGGATGAGGAGCTTGCGCCGCACGGGGCGGAGCCAGTGTGCCAGCACGCGACGACGCTGCGGGTGTGTCGATTGCTAAGCGCTCAGCGGGCCGGAGTCGCGGCCTCGGTCGCGGGCGCCACTCCTCCCGCCGGCGAGCCGACGCTCTCCCGCACGGGCCGCGGGACCGTGGCGACGACGGCTGCGGCAACCGCAAGGGTGCCCCAGGTGACCGGATCCTCGAAGAATCCCGCGTACACGAGCGAATGGACGAAGAGCGTAAGGAAGACGGCGGCGAGCCCGAGCCCGAGCGCTCGGTCGCGCAGGTAAGTCTCCCAAAGCACCCGCGCGGCCGCCGCGAGCAACAGCACGTAGAAGAGGACGCCGACGATTCCAAGCTCGGCGGCGACGGTGAGCGGCGTCGTGTGCGAGGCGTCGCGGGAGTCGAGTCCCCGCTGGGCCGCTTCCTCGTGGCTCGCCTTCGGCTGCGCGCCGACGCCCACGCCGACGAGCGGATGATCGCGAATCACCTTCGCCGTGACCGAGACGAGCCGCGAGCGGCCGCTCGTGACGCGCGAAGACGGGTGGTCCGCTGCGTAGATCCCGACGCCGAAGGCACCGACCACGAGGACGAGGGCAGCCGTGGCGCCGACGACCATCCGCGCGGTCCGGTCGCCGGCCACGACCGTGATCGCGATCACGACGACGACGAGCGTGACCATGCTGGACTGCGAGTAGGAGAAGTAGAGCCCGACCCAGAGGAGGGCCGACAGCCCGACCGCGAGCAGCGGCCCGATCCGCCTCAGCCAGAGCGCGACGACGATCACGGCGAAGCCGAGCACGAGCGAGCGGCCGTACAGGCTCGGATCCTTGAACAGCGACGTGACCCGGAAGTACGACGTGTACGCGTTCGCGACCCGCAGGTCCTGCGCGAAGAAGATCCGGTGCGTCGCCGCCTGCCAGATCCCGATCGCGGCGAACGCGGCTGCGAGCGCGACGAGGATCGTCCCGAGCGCGCGCGGAAGCCAGGCGGGCAGGGGCGCGCGGGCCGCGACCGCCATGCCGGCCGCGAACGGGAAGAGGAAGAAGACGAGCTCGATGCTTCCCTGTCGAAGATCCTGCGACCAGAGCAGCGACACTGCGTACAGGGCGACGAACGCGGCAATCGGCCCGGCGATGACCATCGGGAGCTGCCGAATCGGATCTCCGCGCAGCCAGCGATAGAGGAACCCGAGCGAAGCCGCGGCGACGATCGCGTACAGCGGCACGAGCAGAAACGCCTCCTGGTCGCCGACCTGAATCGGGAGGCGAAACGGAGCAGCCACGAGCATCGCCGGAATCGCAAGCGCCGGCCGGCGCGCGAAGACCAGGGCCAACCCGGCGATGAGCAGCGCACCCGCCGCGAGGGCAACCGCTCCCAGGGGCGTACGGACGCGCTGGAGGTCGTCCGCCGGCACGAGCGCGGCGAGCAGCAAGGCGTTTGTTATAAATTTAATTTCCATCCCGGACG
>JALZOQ010000247.1 GCA_030913835.1 Actinomycetota bacterium
GGACGTACCCGCTGCTGAGGAAGCTGCGGGTCCAGGTGGTGCGCGTCAACCTGTACTGGGGTGGACGGTTCGGCGTCGCCAAGCGGCGTCCCGCCGCCGCCACGAACCCGAACGACCGCGCCTACAACTGGGCTCTCTTCGACCGCGCGGTGACGTTTGCGAACCGGCACGGAATGAAGGTGCTGTTCACGATCATGTACACGCCGAGCTGGGCCAACGGGGGGCGCAGCGGGAACGTCGCGCCGCGCAACCCGGAGGACCTGCGCAAGTTCGCGTTCGCGGCGGCGCGGCGCTACAGCGGGACCTTCGCTCCGGCGCGGACGCGCGTGAGGCTCCCCGCCGTGAAGCTTTGGCTGGCCTGGAACGAGCCGAACAACCCGATCAACCTCACGCCGCAGTACCGCCGCGTCGGCTCCACCTGGGTCGTCCAGAGCGCGGTCGACTACGCGAAGATCTGTGCGGCGGTCTACGCGGGAGTCCACGGGACGAGAGTTGCCGGCGAGCGGGTCGCCTGCGGCGCGACCGCCCCGCACGGCAATAACCACCCGACCTCGATTCGCCCCTCGGTCTCGCCGCTGGCGTTCCTCCGCGCGCTGAAGAAGGCGGGTCTGCGGAACTTCGACGCCTATGCGCATCACCCGTACTACGGCAGTCCGCGCGAGACGCCCACCACGATGCCGCCCTCTCGAACGGCGGTCACGCTCGCAAATATCGGCGACCTCACCAAAGAGGTGACGCGCCTCTACGGGCCCAAGCGGATCTGGCTGACGGAATACGGGTACCAGACGAGTCCGCCCGACCGGCAGTTCGGCGTCTCGTGGGCGAACCAGGCGCGCTACTTGACGCAGGCGTATGCGATCGCGCGGAGGAACCCGCGGATCGACATGATGCTCTGGTTCCTCCTCCGAGACGATTCCCGGGTCGCGAACGGCTGGCAGTCCGGCTTGTTCACGTCGACGGGCGTGCGGAAGCCCGCGTACGACGCTTTTCGGAAGCTGCCGCACTGAGTTCCCGCCACGCGGGCGCTGCGAGAAGCGGAGCGAGCGCGGCGCCGCCGAGCACGATCGACGTCACGGTGCGGTCGCCCGACCAGACGAGCGCGAGGTCGACCGGCAGATCCGAGATCCAGTAGATCAGCAGCAGGCCGAGGAAGGAGAGGGCCAGCCAGGCTCCGGCGAAGGCGGCCAGCCAGTAGCGCCGCGACAGCAGGGCGGCGGCGAGCCCGAGGAGGATGATCGCGAGCAGGAAGCCGAAGCGCTCGTCCGCGAGCCGCTCCAGCAGTCCGCTCGCAGCCGGCCCGACGCGGTCCGCGTGGCCGGACAGGTAGCCCGGGCTGACGGCGTCTCCGAGGCGATACTCGGCAAGCGGCAGCTGATGCGCTGCGACGTAGAGGCGCCACGGCGCGAGGATCGCGGCGACTGCGAGCAACGCAAGCACGGCTCGGCCGAGCCGTGCGCGGTCGGTCGCTGCGAGCGTCCCGAGCAGCGCGAGCGCGGCGGCCAGCGCGAAAAGAGTGCCCTCGCTCTTCGTCAGCGTGGCTGCTCCGAGGAAGAGCGCCGCGCAGCCGAGCGCCGGCGTGTCGCCGGTGTCGAGCCAGCGCGCCAGTCCGACGACGCCGAGCGCGACGAAGAACGCGAGCGGCACGTCGGCGAGCGCGGTCGAGAGCTGCTCGATCGTCGCGGTCGCGGACACGATCGCGAGCGTGACGAGCGTCGCGAGCAGGAGCGGGACGCTCGGCCGGAGCAGCTCGACGAGCGCGAGCGAGAACCCGGCGGCGAGCAGCACGAGCTGCACGTGGAAGAGCGCTGGGTCGAACGCGCCCATCGCGCGGAAGCCGACGGCCTCGAGCGAGGGGAACAGCAACGGATGCTGCAGCGGCGGGTATGCGTCGCTCGTGAAGACGGGGCTTCCCGTCCCCCCGAACTGGTACAGCGCGCGCGCCTTCATCCCCCAGATCGCCCAGCCGTCGAACTCGAGCAGCGGCCGCCGCCCGACGGCGACGACCGCGTACGCCAGGAGGACGCCGAGCGCGGCGAGCGGCGCGAAGGAGAGGAGCTCCCGTTTCGCGCCGTCGGCAGGCGCGGAGCGGGGGCTCCGGAGATATGCGGTCACGCAGACGACGAGCGCGAGGAGCGTCAGCTCGATCGGGCCGAGCGAGATCCGGGCGAGCGCCAGTTCCGCTGCGAGGATTCCCGCGGCCGCCACACCGGCGACATAGGCGAGGCCGACCCTGAGCCCGGCGAGCTTCCGCCACCCGACCAGTCCGAGCAGCTGCAGCAGGCCGGCGCCGATCGCCAGGTAGAGGAACTGCAGGTAGACGAGCCCGGCGAGGCTGCCGCTCATCGGGCGAGCCGGGCGACCCAGAAGGGGTGCGATCCGTCGCGGATGACCTCGCCGAGCGGATACCCGAGCGTTGCGGGGTCGGTGCCGACGGACACGATCGCGTCGGCCTCGTCGAGCGTCGGCACGGCGATGGCGGGCAGGAGGTAGTAGCGGCCGAAGGCCTGCAGGGCGGCGGGTCTGCTCACCCCGCCGGTCGACGACGCTCCCGGGGGCACCGCGAGGAAGTAGAGCTCGTCCCGGCTCAGGTTCGCCCGGAAGAAGTTGAAAGCGTCGATGGGAATCCCGTTAGCGAAGGCTGCCGCCTCAAGCCGGTCCTGAGCTGTGTACCCGCTGAACTGCGCTTGCTCGCGGTGCAGGAACCGCCAGCTTTCGGGATAGGTTTTCACCGCCGAGGCGAGCGTGACGGCAGCGAGGAGGCCGGCGGCCACGAGCCGCGCGATCCGGAGCCTGGCCTCGGTCATGCGACCAGGCGGCCGAGTCCTTCGGCCTCGAGCAGCGAGCGGTAGAGCCGGTCGACGTCGTCGACGAGGCGCTCGACCGAGTAGCGCTCGCGCACGCGGGCCCGCGCGGCCTCACCCATCCGCTCGCGCAGCTTCGGGTCGGTGGCGAGCTCGGCGAGCCGGTCGGCGAGCGCGTCGACGTCTCCGGGAGCGACGAGGAAGCCGTCCTGACCGTCGCGGACGACGTCGGGAGTTCCGCCGACCCGCGTCGCGACAACGGGCTTGCCGGCGGCGAGCGCCTCGATCGCGGTCACCGGCGTCCCCTCGTTCGCGGACGGCAGGACGAACACGTCGAACGCGGCGAAGAAGCTCGCCACCTCCTCCTGGTAGCCGAGGAAGAGCGTCTCGCGCATCACGCCGAGCTCGTGCGCGCGCCGCTCGACCTGGTCGCGATCGGGCCCGTCCCCGACCAGGCAGAGCCGCGCGTCGATGCCGCGCTCGCGCAGCGACTTGAACGCGAGCAGCACGTCGTCGGTTCGCTTGATCCCCGTCATCCGGCCGATCCAGCCGACCGTGAACGGCCCCTCGCCGATGCCGAGCACGCGCCGGGTGTGGACGCGGCCGTTCGCCCCCTGCGCTACCCGCTGATCCAGCTCGATGCCCAGGCGGACCACCGCGAAGCGTGTCGCGGGTGCGACGTCGAGCTGGACGAGGTCGTCTCGCACCTGCGGGCTGACTGCGACGAGCGCGGTCGTCGAACGTGCGAGCGCACGCTCGAGCTGGCGGAAAACTCCGGTTTGGAGCGGCCCGAAGTAGCCGCGCAGGACGTGGCCGTGGAAAGTGTGCACGACGACCGGTGGCCGCGCGTCGCCGGCGAGGACCGCGGCGAAGCGCCCGACGGCCCCGGCCTTCGCCGTGTGCGTGTGCAGGATGTGCGGCCGCACCTTGCGGATCAGGCGCGCGAGGCGCACAGCCGCGATCACATCGCGGGCCGGCGAGATCTCGCGGTGGAGCTCGTCGATCCGCACGACGTCGACGCCGAGCTCGTCGGCGACGAACGCCATCGAGTCCTCGCCCGGCGCGAGGCTCCCCGCGACGAGTGTCGTCTCGTAGCCGCGCTTCGCGAGCCCGGCGGTGAGGTAGGAGACGTGCAGCGCCGGTCCGCCCATGTTGAGCCTCGCAATCACCCGCAGGACGCGGACGAGCTCAGCCACCGAGTAGGAACTCGGCCGTCCGGCGTAGCCCCTCGTCCAGCCCGACGCGCGGCTCGAACGCGAGCAGCCGCCGCGCCTCGGAGACGTCGGCGAAGGAGTCCCGGATGTCGCCCGTGCGCGGCGGCTCGTAGTGCTTCTCGACCGGCTTGCCGAGGATCTCCCCGATCGTGTCCGCGAGGGAGTTCACGCTCGCAGGCGCCTCGGCCGCGACGTTGATGATCTGCCCGTTCGCCTCCGCCGCGTGCCCGGCCACTACCGTCGCATCGACGACGTTGGCGACGAAGGTGAAGTCCCGCGACTGTTCGCCGTCTCCGAAGATCGTCACGGGCTCGTCCGCCGCGATCGCCGTCATGAACAGCGGCACCACGGCCGCGTACTGCGAAAGCGGGTCCTGGCGCGGGCCGAAGACGTTGAAGTAGCGCAGCACGACCGCCTCGAGTTCGTAGACGCGGCTGAAGCTGACGCAGTAGCGCTCGGCGGCGAGCTTGGCCACCCCGTACGGCGAGATCGGGTCCGGCGGCATCGACTCCTGCAGCGGCAGCGGGTTCGAGATGCCGTAGATCGAGGACGAGGACGAGAAGACGACGCGCCGGATTCCCTCGTCGCGGGCGGCGAGCAGGACGTTGAGCGTCCCCTCGATGTTCACCGCGCTCGACGTGAGCGGATCTTGCACGGAGCGCGGCACCGACCCGAGGGCGCCGAGGTGGTAGACGGTCTCGACCCCGCGGACAGCGTTGTGCACGCGCTCGTAGCTCCGCAGCTCTCCCTCGACGACGTCCACGTCGAGCCCGGCGAGGTTCCCCCGGTTCCCGGTCGAGAAGTTGTCGAGGACGCGCACGGCGTCGCCGCGCTCCAGCAGGCTTCGGACGAGGTTCGAGCCGATGAAGCCGCCGCCGCCGGTGACCAGCACCTTCGTCATGCGTCGGCGGCCACGTGGTAGTTCGCGTGGATCGTTCCCGGCGCGGTCGAGCGCAGCAGCTCCGACCGAGAGTCGATCGCCTGCGCGGCCCGGTTCACGCCCGCGATCACGGCACGGCCCACGCCCCGCAACCGGGCGCGCTTCGCAACCAGGTCGACGTAGGTAGACATCAACATCCCGAGGCAGGCGGTCGTCCCCGACGACGGCGTCACGGTCACGTTCCTCCAGTCTCCGTTCTCGGCGAAGAGGCGCTCGAGGCCCGCGTGCGTCCAGCGCCACAGGTCGTCCGGCGCGGGATGGTACACCTGCACGCCGTGCGTCGAGACGAGCACGCGGCCGCCTGGGGCGACCACTCGGCGCAGCTCGCGAACACCCTGTGCGGGGTCGCTGCAGTGCTCGAGTACCTGCGAGCAGAGGACGATATCGAAGCTCGCATCCGCGACCGGGATCGATTCGATCGTCCCTTCGAGATCGGCGTCGGGATTGCCGGGGACGTCGACGCCGACGTACTCCGACACGTACTCGCGGAAGTAGGGGT
>JALZOQ010000257.1 GCA_030913835.1 Actinomycetota bacterium
GGGCTACGCCGCGGTCGGCGGCTCGATCGAGGCAACGGGAGGGCTGCTGCGACGCGGGCGCGGCGAGCTCGAGCCGTGGGCGCCCGGCACCGGGCGAATCCCCGGCTTCGCCCATCCGCTCCTCTGCCCCTCCGTCCTCGTCGAGCTCGACCCGTCGTGGACCGATCCAGTCGCGGACCTCCCGGCGCTCCTGCCGCCCGAGGACGAGCCGTGGCTCTACGACGGGCGCATCGTCGTGAGCTCGCGCCGGCGCCGGTCGTGACGCTTCCGTGAAGCCCGGCTCCTAGATCTCGACGGCGATCTGGTCGTCGACGCGGTTGAAGAGCCACGCGCCCACGGCCAGCGAGACGATCGCGGAGACAACGAGATAGACCACGTCCGCGAGCCGCGGGAGGCGTCCGAAGAACAAGGGATCGCGGATCGCCGTGACCGCCGGCGTGACGGGGTTCGCCCAGTGCAGCACGCGCAGCAGATCGCCGTGGCTCGTGAACATCGACGGAATCCAGAGGATCGGCGTGAGGAAGAACCAGGGCAGCAGCAGGGCGCCGACGAGGTGCTCGACGTCCCGGAAGAGCACGTTCGCCGAGGCCAGCGCGAGCGCGATCCCGGCCGCGAGGCCGACGAGCGCGACCGAGAGCGGAATCGCGAGCCACTCCGTCGCCCGCGCGCGCGGCAAGAACGCAAAGTTGAGCGCGAGCAGCACCGCGAGCATCACGCCGAACGACACGAGGTTCGTCGCCACCACCGAGAGCGGGATCAGCTGCCGCGGAAACCGCGTCTTCCGGATCAGGTTCGCGTTGTCGAGCATGCTCCGGCAGGCGACGTGGATCGACGTCGAGAAGAAGATCCAGACCGCGAGGCCGGAGAGCAGGAAGAGCGCGGGGTGATCGACGTCGATCGCCTTCCAGAGCAGCGAGAAGACGAGCAGGTAGATCCCGAGCAGTACGAGCGGGTTCACGAGCGTCCACGCGATCCCGAGCACCGAGCCCTTGTACTTCGCCTGCAGATCGCGACGCCAGAGGTTCGCGAAGAGCTCGCGGTAGCGGACCAGATCGAGGTACGTCGTCACGGTCGCGCCCTACTCTAGTTCCGAGCCAGGAAACCCCTGCTCCACCCAAACATGGCGCTAACAGGGCTTCACTACCCTTCGCCGACGTGACAGCGCTCGCTGCGATCGCCGCGTTGCCCGCCTGCGCGGCGGTCATCTACGCGCTGCTCCGGACCTCGCTGGCCACCCGGATGCTGGCCGCGCCGAGGGACGACCGGTGGCACGGAAGAGCCACGCCGACGCTCGGCGGAGTCGGCATCTTCGCCGGCTTCCTCGTCGGCATAGCGACCGCGGCCGCGACGGGCCAAATTGGCCTCGACGAGCAACTGCTGGGGATCCTCGGCGGCTGCGCGATCCTCTTCGTCTTCGGTCTCGCGGACGATTTGTGGAACCTGCCGCCGTTCACGAAGCTCGCCGCCCAGCTCGGAGCCACCGCGGTCGTCCTGCTGACCGGGCTCAAGGTGGAGATCGTCTCGAACAACTGGATCGCGATCGCGATCGCCGTGGTCTGGCTGGTCGGGATGACGAACGCGTTCAACCTGCTCGACAACATGGACGGCCTCGCGGCCACGCTCGCCGCGATCGCCTGCGCCTTCTTCGCGATCGACGCGGTCACCGTGCACCCGAGCCACACCGTGCTCGCGATCTCGGCGTCGCTCGGGCTCGCTTGCCTCGGCTTCCTGCCGTTCAACCTGCGCCCGCGCGGCCCGGCGCTGATGTTCATGGGCGACTCGGGCTCGCAGGTGCTCGGGTTCGCGCTCGGCGTGCTCGGCCTCGCCTCGAGCTACAAGGTCGCGGGAACAACCGTCGCCACGCTCGTCCTGCCGATCCTCATCCTCGCCGTGCCGATCCTCGACACGACGCTCGTCACGATCGTGCGGCTGCTGGAGGGCCGCCCGGTCTACCAGGGAGGGCGCGACCACAGCTCGCACCGGCTCGTCTACCACGGCCTCTCCGAGCGGCGCGCCGTCGTCCTGCTCGCGGTGATCGCGGCAGGCCTTGGCGCGACGAGCCTAGCCTACAACGTGCTCGGGAACGGGCGGATCACTCTCGTCGGCGTCCTGCTCACGTTCGCGATGCTCGTCCAGTTCGGCAGCTTTCTCTCGAACGCCGAGCAGGCTCCTGTGAGCATCCCCGAGAGCGGGAACCCGATCCTGCGAACCTTCGTCGTCCACCGGCGGCGCCTGATCGAGTCGCTCGTGGACTTCGCGCTCGTGACCGCGTCGTTCACCGCCGCGTACATGCTGCGCCTCGGGGGCAGCGGCACGGACTCGCAGAAGACGTTCTTCCTCTTCGCGCTGCCCGTACTGCTCGCCGCTCGCTACGCGGCCTTTATCACGTTCGGGCTCTACCGCGGCGTCTGGCGCTACGCGGGCGCGCGGGACGCGACCGCCGTTGCCTCCGCCGTGATCGTCTCGGCGCTCGTCGCGGTCGGCTTCCTTTCGGCGACTCGCATGTGGCACGACTTCCCGCGCTCGATCTTCGTCATCGACGCGCTGCTCTGCACGATCCTCGTGGGCGCGTCGCGCTTCTGGGAGCGCGCGGTCGTGCGGGGGATCTCGTCGCTCACGCACACCGGCAAGCGGCGCACGCTGATCGTCGGCGCGGGCCGCGGCGGGCGTTCGCTGCTTCGGGAGCTACGGGAGACGCCCGGCGAGCAGGTGGTCGGGTTCGTGGACGACAACCCGCAGCTTCGCCGGGCCCGCCTGCAGGGCGTCCCGGTGCTCGGCGCCTCCGCCGATCTCGAGCGGGTGATCGCGCGCGTCGAGCCCGACGCGGTGCTCGTGACGATCCCCGACGCGCCGCGTGAGCGGCTCGACGCGATCGTCGCCGCGTGCGTCGATGCGGGCGTGGAG
>JALZOQ010000277.1 GCA_030913835.1 Actinomycetota bacterium
ACGCTAGGCCCCGACCGGCTGACGGGCACGCGCCTGGCCGACACGATCCGCGGCCTCGACGGGAACGACCGGCTGGACGCGCGCGGTGGGCACGATCTCCTGGTCGGCGGCGCGGGCCGAGACCTCATGCTCGGAGGAACGGGCAACGACCGGCTGGCGGCGCAGGCCGACGCGGGGCGCGACGACGTTCGCTGCGGCCTGGGCCGCGACATCGCGAACGCCGAGTTTGCGGACGCCGTCGCGGACGACTGCGAGGTCGTGACCCGCCAGCTCTCGAGCGACCCGTACACCGATTTCCGCAGCCAGCACCAGACGCAGGTCGAGCCCGACAGCCTTGCCTTTGGCTCGACGATCGTCACGACCTTCCAGTCCGGGCGCCACACCGAGGGAGGCGCGAACGACATCGGCTGGGCCACCTCTACCAACGCAGGCGACACGTGGCGAACGGGATTCCTTCCGCGGCTCACCGTCTTCTCGACTCCCGCGGGCAATCGTTCCGCGATCAGCGACCCGGTCGTCGCCTACGACGCGGCCCACGGTGTGTGGCTGATCGCGACGCTAGGAATTGCCGGCGACGCGACCGAGATCGTCGTGAGCCGCTCTCGCGACGGGATCACGTGGGGCGCGCCGGTCGATGTCGCCACCGAGTCGAGCGAGGACTACGACAAGGAGTGGATCGTCTGCGACAGCTGGTCGACGAGCCGGTTCTACGGCCGCTGCTACGTCTCGTACCTCGACTTCGACTCGGGCGAGATCCGAACTCGCCGCTCGAACGACGGCGGACTGACGTGGTCGGCGCCGGTCGGCTCTCCAGGGCGGACCCGCTCGGGAGTGGCAAACGGCGCCCAGCCGGTGGTCCAGCCGGACGGGACGCTCGTGATGACCTACGCCGTCTCGGCCGCGTTCGATTTCTACGCCGACCCGAACGCGAGCTCGATCGACTCGGTTCGGTCGACCGACGGCGGGCTGACCTTCTCGCCACCGGTCCGCGTCTCGCGGCTCATGGAGGAGTACGTGCGAAACATGCGCGCGCCGTCGCTGCCCTCGTCGGAGGTGGCCCGCGACGGGACGGTCTACGTCGTGTGGAGCGACTGCCGTCTGCGCGACGAATGCCGCGCGAACGACATCGTGATCTCCAGCTCTCCGGACGGCGTTCGGTGGACGGCGGCGCGGCCGGTGCCGATCGTGTCGCGATCGTCGGGAGTGCACGTCTTCGTGCCGGGACTCGCGGTCGACGCTTCCACGTCAGGTGCCCGAACCCGACTCGCCGTCGCCTACTACACGCTCGACCTGGAATGCGTCGCACCGTGCGGGGGCGTCGATGCTGGAATGATCCAATCAGCCGACGGCGGCCGGACGTGGGGCGCGCCGCAGCGGCTGACCGCCGAGACGATGAAGCTGGACTGGATCGCGCTGACCGGGACCGGACGGTTCCTCGGCGACTACATCTCGACCTCGTACGTCGCCGGACGGCCCGTGCCGGTATTCGCCGTCGCTTCGCAGACCGTGTTCGAGGAGTTCCGCCAGGCGATCTTCGCGGGGACGCGAGTCGCAGCGCCCCGCTAACGCGCGCCGCCACTTCCCGAGTCGCTGCTGGCGGCGATCCGTGCAGGCGTCCAGGGGAGATCTACTACTCGGCCTCGAGGCCAGCCCCCCGACGCGACGTCGTCGGTGAAGAGAACGGGCTTGAAGTCTTGTCGCGCTCGTGCGACGAGGTCCGGGATCGGGACCGTCCCACTCAGGAGGGAAGCCAGGGAATGGCCGCCGAAGGGCACGAACCGGCCGTCGAACCACGCCTCAAGATCGCGATGTTCCACCAGGACCGCCTTTGCGCCGACCCGGGCTTGCACCCAGTCGGGTCCATCCGGAACCCAGCCACGATAGCCCTCTCCGAGCAACTGGACGCCGAACGCGTCGGGCGCGAGCCGATCCTCGTAAGCGCCCCCGCGTGGCGAGTTCGCGGACCTATGCGGGACCGGCACCCAATCCATGTAGAGCGACCCGAGCTCGGCGTCGATCCTCCGAGAACCGCGCTTGGCGAAGCCGTAGACCGCCCAAGGCGCGGCCGACCGACAGAAGGCCCGCAGACCCTGATG
>JALZOQ010000406.1 GCA_030913835.1 Actinomycetota bacterium
GTCTTCGAGCGCGACGTGCAGATTCTTCAGTTCGAGCAAAGCCAAGTTAGTGAGCCTCAAATCCTTGGTGGAAAGCGGGTTTTGGGGCCCGCATGTAACCCTATTATAGCTGTTCTGGGCCGGAGCGCCTGCCCGCTGAAACCCGGTGCTACGCTTCAAGCAGCATGCCTGGCTGGATCAGTCCATGGGAGATCGCGCTCGTCCTCCTTGTCGCGCTGCTGCTGTTCGGCGGCAAGCGCTTGCCGGAGATGGGCCGGTCGCTCGGGACCGGGATGCGCGAGTTCAAGAACTCGATCAGCGGCAAGGACGAGACGCCCGCGCAGACGTATGACGAGCTGCCGCCTCCGCCCGCCCAGCAGGACCCAGCCGTCGCACCGGCGCGCGAGCACGACACCGTCTAGGTAGGTAGCAGATGCGCCTACGGCCTCCGAGGCGCCTGAGCCACGGCGAAGAGGCGACTCTCGGCGAGCACCTCGAGGAGCTGCGCGGCCGGCTGATCGTCTGCTTCGTAGCGCTCGGGATCTCCTCCGCGGTCGCGTTCGTCTTCCACGAGCGCCTCGTCGCCTGGCTGATCGAGCCGCTGCCGCCCGAGCACCGCAAGCTGCTAACGCTCGGCGTGGCGGAGCCGTTCACGACCTCGCTGAAGGTTTCCATCGTCGCAGGCCTCGCGATCACGCTCCCGATCATCCTCTGGCAGGTCTGGAGCTTCCTGGCGCCCGCGGCCGCCGAGCACACGCAGCGGATCGTGGTCGGCTTCGTCCTCTTCGCTTCGGCGCTGCTCGTCGCAGGGATCCTGTTCGGCTACTTCCTCGCGCTGCCCGCGGCCGTGCACTTCCTGACGAGCTACGACGAGGGGCTCTACAACGTCCAGATCCGCGCGAGCAACTACCTCAACTTCGCGGTGCAGGTGATGGTGGCGGTCGGCGTGGTGTTCGAACTGCCCATCTTCGTGCTCGCGCTCGTGCGGCTCGGCGTGCTCACGACGACGAAGCTGCGGCAGAACCGCAAGCTCGGCTACTTCCTCGTGCTGATCGTCGCCGTGGCCCTGCCCGGCGTCGACCCGGTGACGACGGCGATGGAAGCCATTCCGCTCTTCGTCCTCTACGAAGGGTCGATCTGGCTCTCTGTGCTCGTCGACCGCCGCACTCGCGCGGTCCCCGCAACCGAATCGTGACGGTCCCGAGGATCGGTTCGCAGGATTGGGCGCGCGGGTAACCTTCCGCCGTGGCCAGAGGAGCCGTCAAGCAGCGTCCCAAGCAGCCGAAAGAGGTTGCTTCACCGCGCCGCCAGAAGCAGCCGAAGTCGTGGGAGGAAGAGCTGTTCTTCTCGCGGCTGCGCAACCACGCCAAGTGGATGTTCGTCTTCCTCGCTCTCGTCTTCGGCGTCGGCTTCGTAGCGTTCGGCGTCGGCACGGGCTCGAACGGGCTCAGCGACGTGCTCCAGGACAACTTCCTCTTCAGCAGCGGCAGCGCGAGCGGCGACGTCGACAAGGCGCGCGACCGGGTCAAGGACCGCCCAAACGACCCCGCGGCGTACCTCGCGCTCTCGCGCGCGCTGCAGGCGGCCGACAAGCGCGACGAGGCAATCGCGCCGATGGAGCGCTACACGCGCCTGCGCCCGAAGAACTCCGACGCGCTTCGCGAGCTCGCGTCGCTCTACCTCGTCCAGGGCCAGACGTTCCAGGATCAGGGCCAGATCGCACAGGCGGAGGTGCTGGAGAGCTACGCGCCCCCGTTCTTCCTCCCGCCGCAGACGACGAAGCTCGGGCAGGCGCTGGCCCCGGATCCGATCTACCAGTCGGTGTCGTCGCTCGCGAACGAGGAGATCACCACGGCGGTCACGGGCATGCAGGCCGCGTTCGGCAAGGCGGTCGCGACGTACAAGCGGCTCGCCGCGCTCAATCCCGACGAGTCGAGCGCGCAGTTCGAGCTCGCGCAGACCGCCGAGCAGGCCGGTGACATTCCCACGGCGATCACCGCCTACAAGCGCTTCCTCGTGCTCGCACCGCAGGATCCGACCGCCCCGGCCGTGCGAGACCGGATCAAGCAGTTGCAGGCGTCGCAGGCCCAGGGCGCGCCGGCACCGACCGGATAGACTCGG
>JALZOQ010000283.1 GCA_030913835.1 Actinomycetota bacterium
GCGCTAGCTAGGTCTCGCCGGGAATCGGCGCGGGCGGCACCTCGTCCGCCGCGTCGGTAGGCGTCCGGTTCGCAAGCCAGTCGCGCACGAGCACCTGGATCGCCCCGGCCACCGGGATCGCCGCCAGCGCGCCGAGCACCCCCGCGACCTGCGCGCCGATCAGCACGGAGATCAGGACGACGAGCGGCGAGAGCTGCACAGTCCGGCCGTAGACGAGCGGCTGCAGGATGTGGTTCTCCAGCTGCTGGTAGAGGATGAAGAACGTCACGACGACGATGCCCGCCGGGATCCCGTGCAGGAAGGCGACGGTGCCGACGATCACCGCGGCGATCGTGGCCCCGGCGAGTGGGATCAGGTCGAGGATCGCGACCACGAGACCGAGCGCCACCGCGTAGGGCACGCGCATGGCGAGTAGCACGACGGTCGTCAGCGTCCCGGCGATCAGGCTGATCACGAGGTTGCCGGTCACGTAGCCGCCGACCGTCTGGTAGATGTCCTGGCCGACCTTGCGCCAGCGCGCGCGCGAGCGCTCGGGCACGAGGTTGAAGGTTCGCTCGATCCAGTCGGGGCCCTCGAGCAGCATGAACACGGTCAGGAAGATCACCGTCACCGTCCCGACGATGAAGGTGATGATGCTCTTCGTGATCGTCAACGCTATGCCCGAGAACCCGAATACCTTCGCCGCGCCCCCCTCCTGGACCGCGGCACGGACCCGTTCGACGATGTCATACCGTTGCTCGAGGAAGCCGAGCCGCCCCCGACCGGAGGTCACGTTCGCGACGTACCCCGGCAGCGCGTTCGCGAAGTTGTTGACCTGGTCGATCAAGGTCGGGATGAAGAGCGCCCCGATCGCCGAGATCGCGAGCAGAACGCCGAGCATCGCCATCAGCACCGACAGGGCGCGGCTCTTGACGCCACGGCGCTGCAGCCAGTCCACCGCGGGGTTGATTGCCATTGTCAGGAAGAGCGCAATCAGGATCCAGACGAGCACCTGGCGGGCCACCGAGAGGACGTGAAGGAGGAGCGCGACGACGAGCACCGCCGCGAGCACGGTGAAGATCGTCCTCAAACGGAAGCGGACGACGATTTCCTTCACGCCCGAGAGTTTCGTGTCGGGGCCGGACGGCTAGGTTGCCGCCGTGAGCCTGCGCGGAGCACCGGTGAACGAGACGGCCACCCTGCCGGACGGTCGTACCGTCGAGGTCTTCGTCGGCGTCCCTGACGACCCGTACATCCCGAAGCGGGAGCTGGACACTGTCGACGTCGAGCTGAGAAGCGGCGGCCAGGTCCTGGCCGCGGTGAACACAGTGCTCGACGCGGATCAGGACAGCGAGGCCCGGCAGCTGGCACTCGAGATCGTCGGCGGGCTCGAAGACGGGTCGCTCGAGCCGACCGCCGGCGCCATCGAGCCTCTGGCGGACGAGCTGCGTTGAGCACCGCGACCCTCCAGACCAATCACGGCGCGATCGAGCTCGAGCTCTTCGACGAGGATGCGCCGAAGACGGTCGAGAATTTCAAGAAGCTGGCCCGCGAAGGCTTCTACGACGGCGTGATCTTCCACCGCGTGATCCCCGACTTCATGATCCAGGGCGGTGACCCCACCGGCACGGGCAGTGGGGGCCCGGGGTACCAGTTCGAGGACGAGTTCAACGAGCACGGGGTCGTCCGCGGCGCGCTCGCGATGGCGAATGCGGGGCCGAATACGAACGGGAGCCAGTTCTTCGTCGTCACCACCGAGGACGCGTCTTGGCTGAACGGCAAGCACACGGTGTTCGGCCGCGTGACGGGCGGCATGGACGTCGCCGACAAGATCTCCGAGCTGCCGCGCGACGCGAACGACCGCCCGCACGACGACGTCGTGATCGAGCGAGTCGAACTCTGACCGCCGACCTGCGATGATTTTCGCGCTGCAGGAAAGGGCGCGATGTCGCTGCTTCGGAGGTGGAACCGGCTCCGCTCGAGCGAGAAGCTCGGGCTCGCTCTCGCCGCGGGCGGGATCGGTGTGTCGGTGGCAATCTTCGCCGTCCAGGAGCTCGAAGGTCGCTGCTGCGAGCGCAAGCGGACAGTTGCCGGGATGCGCAGCACGGAAGGCTGGGTTCCCTACAGTCGCGCCGGTTCGTCGGTCGGCCTGCGCACGTCCGCCGATGGCAAGGGCCCGTTCAGCCTCGCGTACTCGGTGGGCCATTCCGGCTGGGTCGGCATCACGAAGGCGATTCCGGCAGGCGTGCTGAGCGGAACCGAGCGCATCGAGTTCGACTTCAAAGGGACTGGAGCGCCGAACTCGGTCGAGTTCAAGCTGATCTATCCGGCTGACGGTGGAGCTGCGCCCATCTTCGGGAGCATTTGGCGCCACGCCACCGACACCGAGGGCGACTGGCGGCGCGTACGCGTTCTGCGCGCCGACTTCTCGTGCTGGCCGCGGACAGGCTGTCGCGAAGGCGAGCCGCTGGATCCCGGCAGGGTCGTGAAGATCGATTTTGCGGTGTCGAACAAGCCCGAGGGTGGGGACGTCGCTGGGCGGGGGTCGATCGCGTTCAAGGACGTGGTCGCCGTCGGCGAGGGTTGAGCGTCAGCGAATGAGGCTCTTCGTCCTGGCGCGGCACGGCGAGTCCGTGCTGAACGTCGCGCACCGGGTCAACGGCGATCCTGAGGTCGAGGTGCTGCTCAGCGAACGCGGCGAGCAGGAGGCGCGCAGGCTGGGCGAGGAGCTCGAGCACGTCCCGATCGACCTCTGCGTGCACACGCGGTTCGGGCGCACGCTGCAGACGGCCCGGCTCGCGCTCGCCGACCGCGAAGTGCCCTTCGAGGTGGAGCCGAACCTGGACGACATCGACGTCGGCGAGCTCGACGGCCACACGATCGACGAATACCGGGCCTGGAAGAGGGCGCACGAGCGCAGCGACGCGTTCCCCGGCGGCGAGAGCCTCGACGCGGCGGCGCAACGGTACGCGCGGGCGTTTGCGCGCCTCGCGGCGCGGAGCGAGAACGTGACGCTCGTGGTCGCGCACGAGATCCCCGTGCGCTACGCCGTCAACGCGGCGGCCGGCTCCGACGAGCTCGACGCCCCGACCCACGACATCCGCAACGCCGCGCCGTACCTCTTCGACGAGCAGGCGCTCGGGCGTGCCGCGGCGCGGATCGAGCAGCTCGCCCGCTGATCGCAGGCGCCGGCTACAGCTCGCGGCTATAGCCGACGTCGAGCGGCTGCGGTGGATACGGGACGACGCGCGTCGCGCCGTTCTCGCGCCAGCCGCGACGCTCGTAGAACCGCCGCGCTCGGGTGTTCGCTTCGAGCACCCAGAGGTGCGCGCTCGCGGCTCCGGATCCGCGGATCAGATCCAGCGCTGCATCGTGCAGCCCCGGCGCAACCCGGCTTCCCCACCGCTCGGGCCGGACGTAGAGGCCGTTCATCCAGTCGCCTTCGACCGCCGCCACGCCCATGGCCGCGCCGTCCGCCTCGGCGACGAGCGCCTGATGATCCAGCCCGACGACGACAGCCAGCCACCGGTCGCGCACCGCCTCATCCGGATAGGGAAAGCGGTCAGCCGGAACGATGTGGCCAAGGCCCGCGAGCGACGCCGCCTTCTGGATCTCGAAGAGCACCTCGGCTTCGTCGGCCTGTGCGAGGCGAATCGTGACGTCCACCTCGCACGAGCCTACCCCGCGTTCGGAACGACAGCACCGCGCCACTTGCGCTCGAACACGACCGAAAGCCAGATCGAGCCCTCGTAGAGCACGAGCAGCGGCAGCATCTCCATCGCCGTCGTGACCGGATCGACGCCGGGAAGCGCCACGGCGAGCGCGGCCATGGCGAAGTAGCCGATGCGCCGGCTGCGCCGGAGCTTCGCCGCGGAAGTGACGCCGAGACGCACGAGCGCGAGGATGAAGACCGGCAGCTCGAAGACCACCCCGACCGAGAGCAAAACCATCAGTGCAAACGAGTAGTAGCTCGACGCGCGCACCTGGATGTCGTAGATCGAGGCGTCGAAATTGGTCAGGAAGTGCACCGCGGCGGGTAGGGCGAGCACGTAGCCAAACGCGACCCCGCCTGCGAAGAGCACGGTCGCGAAGACCACGAACCCGCCGAGCGCGCGCTCCGTCTTCCGGTCGACTGCCGGCGCGAGAAACGACCAGACCTGCCAGAGGATCACCGGCAGCGCCAGTGCGAGACCCGCGTAGATGCTGACCTTGAGCGAGGTCGTGAACGGCTCGGCGACTCCCAGCGTCACGGGCTGCCGGCCCTTGGGCAACGGCGCGTTCAGCCACTCGATCAGACGCTGGTGGAAGACGAACGCGACCGCCGATCCGACCACGAGCGACGCGAGCGAGATGACGATCCGCGCACGGAGCTCGCCGAGATGATCGACGAGCCCCGCGGTGTCGCCGTGGCCGATGCGGCGAGGCAAACGCATGCTTACTGCCGAGCCGAGCTACCGGCAGCGGGTCGACCGGTCAGTTCAGACGCCCGCGCGGATGAACCGCGCGCGCTGAGGGTCGGCGCCGCAAGCGGTGCCTCCGCGACCTTTCGACCCTCGGCCGAAGCGAGCACGGGAGCGGCGGCCTCGTCGTCGTCGCTGGGAATGGCGAACGGATCGTCCGTCTTCGAATCGTTGTTCGTCACCGAGTCCTTGAACTCGCGCATCCCGCGGCCGAGCGAGCGACCCATCTCCGGCAGTCGCTTGGGGCCGAAGACGAGCAGGGCCACGAGACCGAGGAGCAGAAGCTCGGGCATTCCGATGAATCCAGGCATGGTCAGTCCTTTCAGTGGGGATGCCGGGGCGACCGCAGCCGCCCGGCGGGGGAAGTGCGCTAGCCGACGATGAATCCGGTGCCCTTGACGGCGGCCAGGATCTGGGCCTTCGTCCTCGGAGCATCGAACGCGCGGGGCGCGGGGAGCGGCGCGCCGCTGTTCCCGATCACGTCGCGGACCCAGGCGGCGTGCCGAGCCTCGACCGAGTGGATCGAGAGAGCAGCCCTGACGATCGCCTTCGTCTTCAGGAGCGGCCCCTGTCCGGCGTATGCGGCCACGCCGGTGTCCTCGAGGACGCGAGCGGTCTCCAGGAACTTATTGACATCCTGGGTCGTGCCCTTGAAGTTGAACCTCGGCTTCTTGACGGCCGCCGACTTCAGCGCGGCCTTCAGGAATGCGACGTGGGCCCGCTCGTGAGCGCCAATGACGCGCGCGAGAGTTGCCGGCTTGCCGCCGAGGTTCGCCCGTTCAGCCTGAGTGTAGAACTCGGCCTCGAGGTACTCGAGCGTCAGCGCGAAGTTGAGAATCGCGACGTCGCTCTTCGGCGTGGCGCCTAGCGCGAGCGCCGGCATGGCGCCCATGATCGTGCCTCCGCCGAGGACTGCACCGGCCCCAAGGCCGGCCTTGCGTAGGAACCCGGAGCGCGTGTCGACGCCGGCCTTTTCTGCCGTCTCCCGAATCGCGCCGTCCGAGTCCAGCTCTTCGAGGGTGAAGAGATCGGACATTGGTTGTTACCCCTTTCGTTCCCCGCGGACGATTGGCCGCGGACAGGGCTGGTTCGACCGCCCTGCCAAACCGGTTCGGTCCGATCCGAAGTTCGGGCCCGTGCGAACCTCCAGCGTCGATGGCACGCGCTTTCGCACATCTCTCGGACGAGGCAGTGGTCGCCCTGGTGTCCCGATCGGAGGAAACCGCGCTCGCGGAGCTGTACGACCGCTTCGGCCGGATCGCCTATGGGCTGGCGCATCGCGTCCTCCGGGACCCTGCCCTCGCGGAGGACGCCGTGCAGGAAGCCTTCCTCGCCGCCTGGCGGAGCGCCGACCGGTTCATGCCCGAGCGCGGGAAGGCGAGCACCTGGATCCTCACGCTCGTCCACCGGCGCGCAGTCGACCTCGTGCGGCGCGAAGAGCTCAGGCGCACGGAGCCGATCGACGCCGCGGTCGAACCGATCGGCGACGCGGCCGACGACGTGGCCTGGCTGCGCCTCGAGCGCGAGCGCGTCCAGGCGGCGCTGAGATCGCTCCCCGACCAGCAGCGCGAGACGCTCGAGCTCGCGTACTACGGCGGGTACACACAGTCTGAGCTGGCAGAACGGCTCGGCCAGCCGCTCGGTACGATCAAGAGCAGGATGTTCGCGGGGCTCTCACGCCTGCGCGAGCTCCTCGCGGAACCCCATCCGGAAGGATCGGCATGGCGCCCGAGGCACTCCACGACCTGACGCCCGCTTACGCGCTCGACGCGCTCGACGAGGCGGAGGAGCGCGCTTACGAAGCGCACCTCGCCGGCTGCGAGCAGTGCCGGGAGGAGCTCGCGTCGCTGCGTGAGGCCGCGACCTCCCTGGCATTCGGAGTCGACCCGGTCTCGCCGCCGGACGCCCTGCGCGAACGCATCCTCAAGCAGGCGCGGGCGGAGCGCCCAAACGTCGTGCCGCTCCGCCCACGCTTCGTGGGGGCGACTCGGGCGGCGGCCGCGGTCGCGTCCTGCGCTGCGATCGGGCTCGTCGGGTGGAGCGTGCACCTCCAGCGCGAGGTCGACCGCGCGCGCGCTGTGGAGCAGGAGGCGATCAGCGTGATCGCCGAGCCCGGCACGCGTCAGATTCCGCTCGAGGGAGATCGCGGCGCGCTGTACGTGTCGCCGACCGGCGCAGCGGCACTCGTGATCGCGCGCCTCGAGCCTGCTCCGAGCGGCAAGACCTACAAGGCGTGGGTGATCGAGAACGGGAAGCCGAAGCCGGCGGGGACGTTCGACGCGGACGAGACCCCCGCGGTCGTCTCCCTGCGCGAGCCGGTGCCCCCGGGCGCACTCGTCGCGGTCACGCAGGAGCGCGGCGATGGCGGGCCGGTGCCGCGGGGGCCGCGCGTGCTGCTTGCGCGCACCTAGCG
>JALZOQ010000284.1 GCA_030913835.1 Actinomycetota bacterium
GCTCCGGCCGCAGCGCCGGCGCCGCCCGCGTCGCCTGAGCCCGCTCCGTCGTATGCGTGGTTCGAGCCGGATGACGAGCCGGTCCCAGCCGTGGCGCCACAGCCTGAGCCGAGGCGTCCTTCCCACGCGCCCCCTTCCGGCCCGTCTCTCGCGGACCGGCTCTCCGCGATCGACACTTCGGCCTTCCTCGGAGCCCGAGCGCTCGCCTGGGTGGGCGGCCTCGTCACGCTCCTCGGGGTCATCTTCTTCTTCGTCCTGGCCGTCAACAACGGCTGGATCGGCCCGGTCGCGCGCGTCTCGCTGGGCGCAGCCGCGGCGGCGATCGTCTTCGGCGCGGGCGTGTACGCACGTGCGAGATACGGACCGATGCTGTCCGCGCTCGCGGCCGTCGGCGCGGGCATCGCGGGCGGCTACGCCACGTTGCTTGCCGCGACGGCGCTGTACGACCTCGTCCCGAAGCCCGCCGGGCTCGTGCTCGCGGCCCTGATCGCCGCTGCGGGCCTGGCCGTCGCGCTCTCCTGGGACGCGCAGCTGATCGGCGCGCTCGGGCTGATCGGGGCGATGGCCGCGCCGGGCCTCCTCGCCCTGGACAGCGGCCTCACGACCGTGGGAGTCGGGTTCGTGGCGCTGGTCTTCGCCGCGCTCGCGTTCGTCGCGGTTCGCCGCGCGTGGCAGCAGCTGCTCTGGATCGGAGCTCTGGTCGCCGTCGTCCAGATCGCCGCGCTCGTCTTCGGCACCGATGCTCCGGGCGCCGGCGTGGCGGTGCTCGCGATCGTCTTCACCGCGCTGCACCTCGCCGCCGGGATCCTCTGGCAGCTGGAGCGCGGCGACCCCCGCACCGACGCCCTGACCTCGACCTTCGTGCTCGGCAGCGCGGCACTCGTCGGGCTCTCCGGCGCATGGATCCTCGACTCGAACGTCGGGCGCATGAGCGAGGAAGGGCTCTGGCTGAGCGGCGCGGCTGCCGTCTACGGCGCGCTCGCGATCGTCTTCTTCCAGCGTGGCGGCCAGCGCGACCTGGCGACGCTCCTGACAGCCGCGTCGCTGACGCTCGCCGGGATCGCCGCCGCAGACTTCGTCTCAGGGGCGACCCTGGCGGTCGTCTGGGCGCTCGAGGCGGCAGCGCTCGCCTGGCTCGCGTCCCGGCTCCGCGAGGCTCGGTTCCAGTTCGCCGCGCTGGTGTACCTCGCGCTCGCGGTCGGGCACGCGCTCTCGTACGACGTCCCGCCCGAGCGGCTGTTCGTCGCCTCCCGCCATCCGGCGCAGGGGATTCTCTCCGTCCTGGCCGCTATGGCCGGCGCGGCGGCGATCGCCTGGTGGGCGCGGCCTGGTGCAATAGACGTTCGAGCCGACGAGCGCACCGGGTTCCTCGGCGAGCTCGACAAGCTCTGGGCGGGTCTCGCGGCCGCGCAGGTGCGGATCCGGCGGGGCGCCCTCACGCTCACCGCGGCGCTCGGCGCCGGAGCCGTCTCGATCGCCATCCTCGAGGGCTCGGAGGATCTCTGGCGTGCCGGGGGGACCGGCGCTGCGTTCGACCGCGGCCACGTCGTGGTCACGGCGGTGTGGGCCGCGATCGGCCTCGCCGGCGTTCTCCTCGGACTGCGGCGGCGGCTCGGATTGCTGACGGACGGCTCGCTCGTCTGGCTGTTGCTCGTTGCCGTCAAGACGCTCAGCTACGACGTCGCGCAGATCGGCAGCGACCGCTGGCCGTGGGCGTTCGCGGCCGCCGCGGCCTCGATCCTGCTCGCGGGCTATGCGTTCGAGCTGCTGGAGCCGAGGATCGACAGGCTCAGCGCGGTCGGCCCGGCGGGAGCTGTCCTCGCGCTCGTTCTCGGCAGCGCGGCGATTCTGGGAATCGGCGAGAGCTATGACCTCTCGGACGACCAGATCGGCTATCTGGGGCTGGGCCTGGCCGCCGTTTACGCCGGTCTCGGCTCGACGGTCCTGCGGCGGAGCCGCGGGCTCGCGACCGTGCTCTGGGGCCTAGGGCTCCTGCTCGCCGTCCCCGCGTCGGCGTACGTGCTCCAGGATCAGCGGCTCGTCGCCGCTTGGGCGGCGGCCGCCGCCGGCCTGGCCGTACTCGGGGACAGGTTGCGCGAGGAGCGCTTCGAGCTCGCCGCGATGGCGTACGCGGGGCTCGCGCTGATCGGGACGCTCGTCGCCGGCGCTCAGCCCACCGATCTTGTCGTCGCCGGCGAGCATCCCGCGGCGGGCCTGCCGAGCCTGGCAGCGGTCCTGGCGGCCGTGCTCGTCCTCGCTCGCCTCGGCTCGTACCGCGTGCACATGCTCTGGCTCGCCGGCGCGCTGGCCGTGTACGGCGCTTCGCTCGGCATCCTCGAGCTGGCCGAGCGCCTGGGAACGGCGAGCATCGCGACGAGCTTCCAGCGCGGGCACACGGGCGTCAGCGCCCTGTGGGGCGCGCTCGGCCTGATCCTGCTCGTCGTCGGACTGAGGCGAGCATCGCGCTCGCTGCGTCTCGGCGGCTTCGCGCTCCTCGCGATCAGCCTCGCGAAGCTCTTCCTCTACGACCTCGCCACGCTGAGCTCGGTCACACGGGCGCTCTCGTTCCTGGCGGTCGGCGCGGTCCTCCTGCTCGGCGGCTTCTTCGTCCAGCGCCTGAGCCAGGGAGGCGACGACGCGGTTGCGGAGGGATGATCGTCTGTGCCCTCGGCGACTCGATCACCGCGGGCTCACCCGGGTTCGACCCGGATCCGGAAGAGCGTGAGCGGCGCGGCTTCGGCGACGACGCCGAGAGCCAGTGGGAGCACTGGGCGGCGCTCGCGCACCCGCGGCTCGAGTTCCGGAACCATGGGGTGTACGGGCAGCGGACCGACGAGATCGCGGCCAGGCTCGACCGGTGTGCCGACGGCGCCGACCTGTTGGTCGTCCAGGGTGGGATCAACGACATTGCGCAGGGCCGGCCCGTCGAGCCCGCCGCGGAGCAGCTGCGCGGAATGGTGCGTCGCGGCCACGAGCTCGGCCTCGCGGTCGTGCTCGCCGACGTCCTGCCGTGGAACAACGGGTGGCCTGACGCCGAGCCCAAGATCTGCCGC
The DNA here is from genome assembly GCA_030913835.1 of Actinomycetota bacterium. Lineage (GTDB taxonomy): Bacteria > Actinomycetota > Thermoleophilia > Gaiellales > Gaiellaceae > UBA5186. The sequence goes on from JALZOQ010000284.1 coordinate 3,054, forward strand.
CTGAACGAGCTCGTGCACGCGATCGCGCGCGAGGAGGGCGTCCCGCTGCTGCCGTTTCACGACACCCTCGAGGATCCCGACCGCCCGGGGCGGATGCGCGAGGAGTGGACCGCCGAGGGCGACCATCCGTCGGTCGACGGCTACCGCCGGCTCGGCGAGCTCGCGTTCCGCCTGATCTGATCGCCTCCACCCGCCGTGACTAGGCTTGGGTGATGGCCGGGACCGACAACAGCATCGAGGTCGAGGGCCTCGTCCGGGAGTTCAAGAAAGGGCCGCGAGCGGTGGACGGCATCGACCTCCGCGTCGATCCCGGCGAGATCTACGGCTTCCTCGGCCCGAACGGCGCGGGCAAGTCCACGACCGTCCTGATGTTGACCACGCTGCTGCCGCCCACCGCCGGCACCGCACGCGTCGCCGGCTTCGACGTCGTCAAGGAGGGCCCGAGCGTGCGCCGCACGATCGGCGCGGCGCTCCAGGAGGCGGCGCTCGACCCGATGCTGACCGGGCGCGAGCACCTGCGGCTTCAGGCCGCGCTCCAGGGCATCGCCCGTGACGAGCGCGCCGCCCGCGAGCAGGACCTGCTCGAGCGCGTTGGCTTGACCGAGGCGGCCGACCGCAAGGTGAAGGGCTACTCGGGCGGGATGAAGCGGCGGCTCGACCTCGCGCTGGCGCTCGTCCATCGGCCCCGCGTCCTCTTCCTCGACGAGCCGACGACCGGGCTCGACCCGCAGAGCCGAAGCGCGCTCTGGGACGAGGTGGGGCGCCTCGCCCGCGACGAAGGAGTCACGGTGTTCCTGACGACGCAGTACCTCGAGGAGGCCGACGTGCTCGCGGATCGCGTCGGGATCATCCACCGCGGCCGGATCGTGGCCGAGGGGACTCCGACGGAGCTGAAGGCGCAGGTCGGCCGCTCGACGGTGGAGGCGATTCCCGCCGAGGAGGGCGACCGGGGGCGGATCGGCGAGATCCTCCTGCGCTTCGGCGAGCCGACCCAAGCCTCGCCGAAGGGCGTCGCCGTGCAGCTCGCGAACACCAACGGCAGCCTGGCGGAGGTCGTCAGGGCGCTCGACGAGGCCAAGCTGGCGATCGCCAACATCCAGCTGCACGCCCCGACCCTCGACGACGTCTTCCTCGCCAAGACGGGCACCTCGCTAGAAGGCGCAGAGGAGCAGACGGATGACGCTGACGATTAGCGGCGTGGTCAGGGAGCGCAGACGGCCCCGCGAGTCGAGCTCGCGAGGCCTGGAGACGGCGGCGCCTGAGCGCCGCCTTTGCGAGGACGACCCCGCCCCCGAGTGAAGCTGCTCCTCAGCCAGATCGGGCTGATCGCCTGGCGCTCAGTCGTCCGCACGGCCCGCCAGCCGGCCGCGGTGATCCCGCCGCTCAGCTTCCCGCTGATGCTGATGGCCGTGAACTCGAACGGCCTCCAGGCGGCAACGGGCCTGCCCGGCTTTCCGACCGACTCGTTCCTCGACTTCTTCCTGCCGTTCAGCTTCATCCAGGGCGCCCTGTTCGCCGCGATGACGGCCGGCACCGATCTCGCGCGCGACGTCGACACCGGCTTCTTGAACCGGCTCGCGCTCACGCCCATGCGCGGGGCGGCGCTGCTGCTCGGTGAGCTCGGCGGGGCGGTCGCCCTCGGCGCGCTGCAAGCGTTCGTCTACCTGGGCGTCGGGCTCGCGTTCGGCGTGCACTTCGTGACCGGGATCGGCGGGATGGCGGTGCTGCTGGCGCTGGCCGTGATGATCGCGCTCGGCTGGGCCGCGGTCGGCGTCCTGCTCGCCCTGCGCGCCGGCTCCGGCGAGAAGGTGCAGGCGCAGTTCCCGATGCTGTTCTTCCTCGTCTTCATCTCGTCGATGAACCTGCCTCGCAACCTGATCGAGGTGAGCTGGTTCCGCGACCTCGCGACGATCAACCCGGTCTCGTACCTGATCGAGGGTCTGCGGACGCTGATCATCGAGGGCTGGAACACTCAGGCGCTGCTGCTCGGCTTCGGGATCGCGATCCTGATGGCAGTGGGCGCGCTCGGCGGCGCTTCGATCGCACTGCGCAGCCGGATGGAGCGGACATGAGAGGCGTCTCGGTGGCACTCGGGCTCGCACGGCGCCAGATGACGACTCTGATCAAGAACCCGTCGCTGCTCTTCCCGCCGATGCTCTTCCCGCTGATGAACTTCCTTGCGTTCGCGGGCGGGCTCTCGAGCCTGCGGCACGTGCCGGGGTTCGACTATCCGGGCGGCTACACCGCCTTTCAGTTCGTGTTCGTCCTGCTCCAGTCGGCCGCGTTCGGAGGCGTGTTCACCGGGTTCGGGATCGCCCGCGACTTCGAGAACGGCTTCGCGCGCAGGCTGCTCGTCGCCGCGCCGCACCGCAGCGGGATCCTCGTCGGCTACGCGCTCGGCGCGCTCTTTCGCTGGAGCATGGTGGCGGTCCTGGTCACCGTCGTCGCGCTGATCGCCGGGATGGAGATCGGCGGCAGCGGCGTCGACATCTTCGGCCTCTTCGCCCTCGCGGTGATCGTGAACGTCATCGGGATCCTGTGGGCTGCGGGGGTCGCCATGCGCTTCCGCACCGTCCAGGCGGCGCCGCTGATGCAGACGCCCGTCTTCATGGCCCTGTTCCTCGCGCCCGTCTACGTCCCGCTCGACCTGCTCCAGGGCTGGATCCACGCGGTCGCCAAGGCGAATCCGTACACGCTCCTCCTCGAGGAAGGCCGCGGGCTGCTCGCGGGCCTCCCGACCCAAACCGGCTCCGCGTTCCTGATCGCCTTCGGCCTAGTGGGCGTGTTCGGGATCTGGGCGCTGCGTGGATTGCAGAGCGCGGAACGGGCTGGGTAGGGACCGGCGAGCCGGTCCCTACCCGTAGCGCGAGGAGCTAGCTAGCGG
>JALZOQ010000289.1 GCA_030913835.1 Actinomycetota bacterium
GCTTCCTGCGTGCCGATGATCGTGTCGGGGCCGCTGGTGCCCTTGATGTTCTGCGCCGCGACGACGCCGACGACGCCGAGTCCGGCGACGAGAACGACGAGCGTTGCGATGAGCCTGCCTTTCATGCGATCCGACCTCCCGTATTGCTGTCGGAGCGAGGATCGCGGCGGCGCGTCAGGGCGTAGTTCGTGGCAGGTACGACGAGCGTAAAACGACACGTCCGGGGTCTGACCCTGGGCGTGGCTCGCAGAGCCGCGCCGGGAAGCGCCCGTGGCCGCTGCTACGTCGCGAGCGCCGGCTCGTCGAGGACGGCGCTGCGCGGTGCCGACGGGAGCCGCACTATGAAGCGCGTGCCCTGACCGGGCTCGCTCTCGACCGAGACGCTGCCGCCCATCCCCTCCGCGAGCTCCTTGACGATCGCGAGGCCGAGGCCCGTCCCGACCTCGCGCTCGCGGCCGTAGCGCTCGTGCAGGTAGAAGCGCTCGAACACGTGCGGGAGCTCCTCGGGGGGCAATCCGGGGCCGGTGTCCTCCACCGAGATCTCGCCCGCGCGCGCGCCCACGCACACGCGCCCGCCCGACGGCGTGATCCGCAGCGCGTTCTCGACGAGGTTCCCGAGCACCTGCAGGACGCGATCCGAGTCGCTGGTCGCAGGCGCCGCGCCGTCGGTCCGCGACTCGAGCTCGACCTCGAAGCTGCGCGCCGCGGGCTCGTAGCGCCGGACAGTCTCCTCGGCCGCGGCCGCCAGGTCGATCGGCCGCGTGTGCACGCTGAACTCGCTCTTGTTCATCCGCGCGAGGTCGAGCAGGTCGCCGATCAGCCGCTCGAGCCGCCAGGCCTCCTTCGCGATCGTCTCGGTCGTCTCCTCGACGCTGACCGCGCCGTCGCGCAGCGCCTCGTTGTAGCCCCGGATCGCCGTCAGCGGCGTCTTCAGCTCGTGCGAGACCGAGAGGAGGAACTGTCGCTCCGCCGCGCGCGCCCGTTCGAGCTGGACGGCCGTGTCGTTGAACGACTCGGCGAGCGTGCGCAGCTCGGTCGGGCCCTCGACGGGCAGCGGTTCGGGCGCCTGCGCGTCGGGCAGCTTCCGGGCAGCGGCGGCGACCCGCCCGACGGGCTGCGCGATCCGTCGCGCGAGGAGGAATGCGACCACGGCCGCGAGCGCCATCCCGACGAAGCCGCCGATCAGGAGCGCCTCGATATAAGGCGCGTACGAGCGACCCGCTCGCGTCGGCCGGATGATGACGAGCGCCTGCTTGCCGATCGGATACGCGGCGTAGAAGTAGTCGGTGCCGCCCACCTCGACGCGTCCTCCTGCCGTCTTGCTGTCGCGCAGGCGCTTCAGCCCGAGGGGCGGAACGAAGGGCGAGCCGTCGCGCAGGCTGATGATCAGCGCCTGCTCGTCTTGGAGAGCGAGCCGATCCTCGAAGCTGCGCACGAAGACCGGCAGCGGCGAGACGCTGCCCTTTGCCTTCTCGCCGATCAGATCCGTCTGGAAGGTGAGGGCCCGCAGCGACGACCTGTCGACCGCACGCCGCGTCAGAACCGAGCCGATCACGAGCGAGGCGCCGATCGATAGGAGGACGACGAGCACGATCGCGGCGAAGAGCCGCGTGCGGAGCGAGTTCATTCTCGAACGGCTTTGTACCCGGACCCGCGCATCGTGCGAATCAGATCCGGGCGGCCAAGCTTGCGGCGCAGCTGCGCGACGTGCACGTCCACCGTCCGCGTCCCACCCGCGTACGTCATCCCCCACACCTGGTCGAGCAGCTGCTCGCGGGAGAGGACGATCTCCTGGTGCTCGAGCAGGCAGGCCAGGAGGTCGAACTCCTTCACGGTCAGCTCGACGGTCTTGCCGTCGACGGTGACCTCGCGCGCGCCCCGCTTGAGCGCGACCGTCCCGAGCGTGAGCGCCTCGTCGGGCACGTTCTGCTCGGAGCGGCGCAGGATTGCCTTCATCCGCGCGACGAGCTCGCGGGGCGAGAAGGGCTTCGGCACATAGTCGTCGGCGCCGACCTCGAGCCCGGCGACGCGGTCGGGCTCCTCGTCGCGAGCGGTCAGCATCACGATCGGCACCGATGAGCGCGCGCGCATCTTGCGGCAGACCTCGAACCCGTCCATCCCGGGCAGGCCGATGTCGAGGAGGACGATGCGGACGGCGTGGCGCGCGAGCTCGATCAGCGCCTCCTCGCCGGAACGAACCCAGACGACGCGGTAGCCGTCGCGCTGCAGGTAGCTGCGGACGAGGTTGCCGATCGAGTGCTCGTCCTCGACGAGCAGGACGACGCCGCCCGTCCTGCCCCAGGCCTCGCCCGGAGCCGGTTCGTGAACGTCGGACTCGTTAGCGGCGGGTTGCATCGACGAGGTCCGCAGGGCCGTCTCCCTCGCGTTGCGTCTGCACGCGCATGCCCTTGCGAAGCGCGGCGAAGCCTACCGGCACGCCGGCGAGGGTGACGCGCGCGTTCGAGGCGACCGGCATCGAGACGTCGGTCCCGTCGCGCTCGCGGATCGCAAGAGTGCGGCCTGGGCCAATCGTCGTGATCCGGCCGCGGTCGATCCGGATGTCGCGGACGAGCCCGTTCTTCATGCAGACGATCTCGGCGCGGATGATGTTCGTGCCGAACGTGAACGGGCAGGCCTGGACGGCGCTGTCGCCCATCCCGGCGAGTCCAAGCGTGGCTCCGGCCGCGAATGCGGCCACGGGTGCGCCGATCGTCAGTGCCAGTCGCGAGCGCCGAGACATGCGCACAGTCTTGCCGCAGAAGGTCAGCGCCGGTTACTGCGACTGTTAAGAGGCTGTAAAGGTCGCGGCGTGTCGGCGCTCGGACAGGCGGTTACTGCTCGTCCATCTTCGCAATTCCATACCAAACTAGCCCCGCCCCAGCGGCGACGAGGATAAGCCCTCCGAGGGGAACGGGAGTGTGGATCCCCATGTGCAAGATCCACCAGGCGAGGTGTGCGGCTTCGTGCCCCGCGGATGCGAGCATCGGCGGACTCTCGCGCGGATCGCGCAGAAAGTCAACGAAAACCTTGCCCCCGCTCGCGTCAGCAGAGGCGCGCGACGCGGTCGAGCGTCAGCAGCCTGTCGCCGGTCGCGGAGATCAGTGCGCGCAGCCGAGTCGTACCGTGCGGGAGCCGCGAGCGCGCGACGACCACGCGCCACGGAGCCTTGGTGTCGGCGCCCACGGCGCGGCCGGCCAGGGTGAACGCGACACGCGTCAGGCTCGGGCTGCCCGACACGCGC
>JALZOQ010000305.1 GCA_030913835.1 Actinomycetota bacterium
GCGCTAGAAATGCGGGGCGACAACCTTCACGTGCACGGGCGAGCATGGAATCGACCTCGGCAAGGTCGCCTACCTCCAGTGCGACTTGATTCAGTACTGCCAGGCCTTCAAGACACCTTCGATCCGAACGGATCCTCAACCCTGCGAAAGATCCTTTCCCCGTCCGGATCTATGACCCGAGGATGACCGGGTGCAGTGCTTCGCGGATAGTGATGCGCAGCTTGCCGCCATGGGCGGGCCAGACGTCCAGGCTCCGCGGGCCGAGAACTGCGCCCGTTGTTGCATAGAACCCGCTCGACTCGTGCAGTTCGCGAATTAGATCCTCGTTCGCGGCGATGCGCGGGATCAGGAAGAGGTGCATTGTCGCGAGGGGAATGAAGGCCGTGCGGGCGCCGTCTGGCCGCCATACCACCGAACTTGACCGCGGCGCGAAATCGCGAACCGTGAACAGCCCTGGCCCTCCCGGCATGAGGTCCGTGGCGTCGTAGGGAGAGGTGAAGCCGTCGACCTGTATGCGCGTAACGTTGAGTTGCGCGCGCCTCACGGGGGCGCCGGCGGTCTGCGTGACGAGCAACGACAACACATCGAAGCCGCGCGACCGGACGACGTTCTCCTTGAGCGCGCGGGCCGCTGCGTCCGTTCGACCCCCTGCCAACTCGACGAAGTCGGGGTCGAGGGAGGCTCCGCCCAATCGAATTCTTCGCGCGACCGGAGTACTCACGACCGTGTACGAAGGGCCTCGGAACCGCTTGAGCATGCGCTGAGGGACCTGAACGAGCGAGACGCGAAAGCGCGGCGGCTGTGCGGCCACGCGCCTAAGCACAGCGTCGTACCGCTCCCGTAGTTCGGTTTCGCGCGCCGCGACCGCATCGCGGTGCTGGGCGACTGCGAGGCCGACGCCCACCGCCAGAACTACGACGCCTCCGGCCAACATCAGGCGACCGGTGTTACCCACGGCCTTCCACGCCCTCGGCCAGAAGCACTGGGTTTGCTAGGCGGCGGACGGGGAGTGTTCGCACAGAGCCGAGCACAGGGTCGACGAATCGAACCGTGGTCGGGATCAATGCGGCGCGCGAGGTCACGCACCAGCGGGCCGACGTCTTGGACTCTAGGATCCAGAGCGGGATCAGGGCTCCGTCGCCGGGCGCCAGGGTTCGCGGCAATTCGATGAGCGTCAGGGTTTTGGAGCGGGCGGCGGCTCGGAAAACCTCGAGGTAGTCATCGGGGCGCGAACCCTCCTCGCGGACGCGCACGGGTCGCTTCAGCTGGAGCCGGCTCGAGGTCACCTTGATGTCGGTGGCGTCCCGCTTGCCTCGGTTTTCCAAGACGAGCACGGCGAGCGACCGACCTGCATAACCGGCCAGACACCTTCGCGCCGACGCGCTGCCGGACTCCTTGACGAACTCGTTCTGGATCATCGGGAAAGCGAGCAAGCTCGACGCTTCCCGGGGCAGGATGCGTCTCTTCGGGCTGGAAACGCTGACGAGGGAGTCGGCGAGGAATAGATAGCTGACGTCGAGCCTTGGCGCCGCCGTTGCGACCTCTGCTCGTTTGGCTTCCAGCTCGAGCTGCGTCTTCTTCGACTGCGAGCGGCCCAATGCGTCGGTCACTACGTTCGGGAGCCCGGCAATCGCGCTCACCACGCCGAGGACGGCAAGGATCGCCCCTGCAATCTCGCCGACGCGCGCCCACCGGCTGTTTCGCTTTCTCACAGAAGGCAACTTCCCCCTTTGACGCTAGCATCCGCGGTCATCGGGCGGAAGCGGCGCCGGTCTCCCTCTATTCAGTCCACGCCCTGCTTGCGCAGCGCCCGGAACGTGATCGAGTAGCGCAAAGCCTTCGCCGGCGGTACGTGATGCTGCCACGCTGAGCGTGCCTCGCCGGCGAGGATGTAGCCCGAGCGGGGCTCTAGCACGACCTCGAATGTCTTTCGGACCCCGCCCTTTTCGCGCCGAAAACGCAGTCGCGACGCGGAGCCGAGCGAGACGCCGACGACGATGTCGAACGCCGGTGCATCGCGTTGCCAGCCGATCTGCGCGCCCTCGGGGTAGCGTTGCACGAGGATCTCCGCGAGCTCGTCCGGCTCGACGCCGGCCAGCTCCGCGGCACGCTCGCGGACAGGGACGAGCCAGTCGGGCAGCGGCTGGGCGCCCTCGATGATCCCCCGGCGCTCGTAGTCATAGTCGAGCCCGAAGTGGCGCGCCGTCCGCTTCGCGACGACGCCGTGCATCCGGATCTCGTGGAACTCGAGCCGCTCCAGCTCCCCGAGGAGAGCCTGCTCCTCGGACACGGTCAGCAGCTCGGGCTGGTAGACGAGCCC
>JALZOQ010000327.1 GCA_030913835.1 Actinomycetota bacterium
CACGGCGACGTCCTGGTCCCGCGCCCCAGAGCGGCCAGCTCACGCCCCGAGACGGACGATCTCGTGGCATCAACCATCTCGTCGTGAGAAGGTAGGGCGCTTTGGACTGGGACAAGCTCGTCCAGATCGTCGTTAACGGGCTGACGCTCGGCAGCGTCTACGCGCTCGTCGCCCTGGGCTTCTCGATGGTCTACGGGATCCTCAAGCTCCTCAACTTCGCGCACGGGGACGTGCTGATGGTCGGCGCGTTCATCGGCTGGGGCGTGCTCGGCCGCTTCGGCGGCTCGCTCGATCCCTCGATCCCTGTCGCGCTCCTGATCGTGTTGATGCTCGCCGGGGCAATGCTGGGAGGCGGCCTGCTCGGCGTCGTGATCGAGCGCTTCGCCTACCGGCCGCTGCGCACCGCGCCGCGGATCGCGCCGCTGATCAGCGCGCTCGGCGTTTCCTTCTTCATCCAGAACAGCGCGCTGCTTCTCTTCGGCGCGAGCTTCCGCAGCTACGACCCGTTCGAGTTGTTCGGCGCGTCGGGCAAGCAGCTCGGGCCCGTCTACGTCTCGACGCAGCGGATCATGGTCGTCGTCGCGGCGATCGGGCTGATGATCGCGCTCACTTTGCTCGTCGCGCAGTCGCGTCTTGGGAAAGCGATGCGGGCCGTCTCGTTCGACCGCGAGGCCGCCGCGATGATGGGGATCGACACCGACCGCGTGATCGCGGCCACCTTCTTCATCGGCTCGGCGCTGGCGGGTGCGGCCGGCGTCATGTTCGGGCTGGTGTTCAGCCAGATTTTCCACTTCATGGGCTTCCTGGCCGGGCTCAAGGGTTTCACGGCGGCCGTCGTGGGCGGGATCGGGAGCATCCCGGGCGCGATGGTCGGCGGTCTCGTCGTCGGGCTCGTGGAGGCGTATGCAAGCGGGTACGTGAACGGAAACTGGGCCGACCTCGTCGTCTTCGCGATGCTTGTCGTGGTCATGCTGCTCCGTCCGAGCGGCCTCCTCGGAACTCCGGCGATCCAGAAGGTATGAGCGAAGACAACGGACAGCGCGAAGAGCCCCAGGCGCCGGCGCCGCCGGACGGGGCGAGCCGCCCCCGGATCGGCGTCGACGAGTGGGTCGCTCGGCAGGAGGGGCGACGGGAGCACGGGGTGCTGGCGCGGGCCCAGGTGGCTCTCGGCCGCGTACCCGACCCCGCGCGGATGGCGATCTTCCTGGGCCTTGCGGCGATCCCGCCGTTCGTGCTCGGCGGCGGCGACCTGTTCCGGTTCGGGGTCTTCACCCTGCTCTACGTGCTGCTCGCGCAGGGGCTCAACGTCGTCGTCGGCTTCGCCGGCCTGCTCGACCTGGGCTACATCGCCTTCTTCGGCTTCGGCGCCTACACCTACGCGCTCCTCTCCTCGAGCCACGAGGGGATCCACTGGCCCGCGATCGCGGCCATCCCGGCGGTGCTCGTCGCCTGCGCGCTGCTCGGCCTCCTCCTCGGGCTGCCGTCGTGGCGCTTGCTCGGCGACTACCTGGCGATCGTCACCCTCTTCTTCGGCCAAGCCTTCGTCTCGTTCGTGAACAACGCGAACCCGAAGGGACTGACCGGCGGCGCGAACGGGATCGCCGACATCGACAACCTCGAATTCTTCGGCTTCGAGCTCACGACCACGCGGGACTACTACTTCTTCGCGCTCGGCTCGGTGGCGGTCGTGATGGCAGCGGTCTGGTCGCTCTCGCGCTCGCGCATCGGGCGCGCGTGGCAGGCGCTACGCGAGGATCCGCTCGCGGCGGAGCTGATGGGGATGCCGGTGAACCGGCTCAAGCTCGCCGCGTTCTCGCTCGGCGCGGCGATCGCAGGCCTCTCGGGCGCCATCTTCGCGGCGCTCGCGACCGGCGTCGCCCCCGGCGCCTTCGACGTGTCGCTCCTGATCATCGTCTACGCGATCGTGATCCTCGGCGGGATGGGCAGCCTGACCGGCGTCCTGCTCGGGGCGATCATCGTCAACGTCTCGTTCGAGATCCTGACCCCGGCCACCCCGGGCACCGCGCGCCTGCTCTTCTACATCGCGGTCATCGTGGGACTCGCGCTCGCGCTGCGCGCCTGGACGCGCCTCGCCGTCCTGCTCGCCGCCACAGCCGCGCTTGGCTACGGGGTGCACGCCCTCGTCGCGTCGCAATGGCCGTCGTGGACGGCCGGGGCGGTCGAGTCGGGCGGCTTCCTCGGAGGCGCGATCAAGTCGTGGGTGCTCATCCCGGCCGACAACGGCCGCTGGCCGCAATACGCATACCTCGCGCTGATCGCCGCGGTCGTGATCGTGGTTCGGCTGCGCGGCTGGGTGCGGCTGCTGGCGCTCGCTCCCGTCCTGTACCTCACGGCGTTCGTGTGGGAGAACCTCCTTGTCCAGCAGCCGTCCGTGACCCGGCTGGTGCTGTTCGGCGCGTTGCTGATCGCGCTGATGCAGGTGCGGCCGCAAGGCCTGATGGGCACGGCCCGAGTGGAGATCGTCTGATGCTGAGACGCCGCTTGCGGTGTCGCCGTCAGGCCGAGCGGGCTTTGCCCGTCCGGCCGTCTGAACCGACCAGTCGGCCCGCTGTGCGGGAGTACGAAAGCCTATGAGCGCCGCCGAACCGACGACGCGCGTGCTCGAGCTGCGAGGCGTCGACAAG
>JALZOQ010000360.1 GCA_030913835.1 Actinomycetota bacterium
CTCTCCGGCGGCCAGCGTCAGCGCGTGGCGCTCGCGCGGGCGATCGTCACCGGCGCACGAGTGATCGTCCTCGACGACCCGCTCTCGGCCGTGGACACGCACACCGAGCACGTGCTCGTCGACCGGCTACGCCCTGCGCTCGAGGGCCGGACCGTGCTGGTCGCGACGCAGCGGCTCTCGACGATCTCCCTCGCCGACCGCGCCGTCGTGCTCCAGGACGGCGAGATCGCCGAGCAAGGGACGCCCGCCGAGCTGCTGGAGCAGAAGGGCTACTTCGCGGCTCTCTTCGGGGACGAGATCATTGCCGCGTAAACAGCGAACTGGCCTCTCGCGCCTCTCGCGCTACCTGGAAGGCCGCTGGCCGCTCGTGGGCGTGCTCACGCTCGTCGCGGTCGCGGGCGCCGCCTGCCAGACGGGTGGCTGGCTGCTCGTGCGCTCGGCGATCGACGACGGCATCCGCGGCAACGACAAGCAGTACCTGACCATCATCGTGATCGCGTATCTCTTCGTGAACGCCCTGGGCTGGATCCTGGCCGCGATCCTCATCCGCGGGCTCGCGGGAGTCGGGCAGCGGATCGTCCTCGGTCTGCGCCGCGACCTCTTCGACCACCTCACGTCGCTCTCGCTGCGCTACTTCTCGGAGCAACGCGCCGGCTGGATCATCGCGCGACTGACCAGCGACGTCGACGCGCTTTCCGACGTGCTCTCGCAGGGCCTCCCCACGCTGATCACGAACATCGTCCTCCTCCCGGCCGCGGTGATCGCGCTGTTCGTCGTGGACTGGCGGATCGGCCTCGTCGCGATGACGATCCTCCCGCCCGCGCTGATCCTGACGCGCTGGTTCCAGGTCACGTCGCACGCCGCGCTGCTCACCGCGCGCGACCGGATCGCAGGCGTCACCGCCCAACTGGCCGAATCCGTTTCCGGGATGGCCGTCATCCAGGCGTTCAACCGCGAGCGCTCGTTCCAGAAGGAGTTCGACGAGCTCAACGTCGCCAACCGCACGGCCAACATTCGCGTGCAGAAGCTCTTCTCGGTCTTCTTCCCGTCGATCCAGCTGATGGGCGACATCGCGACGGCGGCGATCTTGATCGTCGGGGCCCAGCTGCTCGCGCATGGCTCGATCCAGATCGGCGCGCTGATCGCCTCGCTCTTCATCATGCAGCTGATCTTCCAGCCGTTGCAGGAGCTCTCGGACGTCTACGGACAGCTGCAGGCCGCGGCTGCGGCGATGGTGAAGATCAGCTCGGTGCTCGACGCCGAGCCCGAGATCCACGACGCGAAGGGCGCGCGCAAGCTCGGACGGATCGACGGGCGCGTCGACATCGACCGGATCGGCTTCGCGTACGGCGTGGACGACGTGATCCACGACATCGACCTGCACGTCCCGGCGGGAGGCTGCATAGCCCTCGTCGGCGAGTCGGGAGGGGGCAAGTCGACGCTCGCGAAGATCGTGGCGCGTTTCTACGACCCCGACCGGGGTGCCGTCCGCGTCGACGGAAACGACCTCCGCGAGCTCGAGCTGCGCTCGTACCGCCGCCAGCTCGGCGTCGTGCTCCAGGATCCGTTCCTCTTCGCGGGCACGATCGCCGACAACATCCGCTTCGCACGGCCCGAGGCGACCGACGAGGAGGTGCGGGCGACGGCGGCGGCCATCGGCGTCGACCGCGTCGCCGCGCGGCTCAAAGGCGGGCTCGAGCACACGGTGCGCGAAGGCGGTGCCGGCCTGTCGGCTGGAGAGCGCCAGTTGATCTCGATCGCCCGCGCACTGCTCGCTGATCCGCGCATCCTGATCCTCGACGAAGCGACCTCGAACATCGACCGGCCCACGGAGATCCTGATCGAGCACGCCCTCGACCGGCTGCTGCGCGGACGCACGTCGATCATCATCGCCCACCGCCTCGCGACCGTCCGCCGCGCCGACGAGATCCTGGTCGTCGAGCACGGCCGGATCACCCAGCGCGGCACCGAGGCCGAGCTGCTGGCGCAGGAAGGGCCGTTCAAGGAGCTCGCCCGCGACATGCGCAAGGC
>JALZOQ010000370.1 GCA_030913835.1 Actinomycetota bacterium
CATGTTCGCGCCGAAGGCGGCCTCGTCCGGGGAGCAGCCGAGGAACCGGCCCGCAGTCGCGCGAGCCTCCTCGACGAGCGCCTCGGTCCGCCGGCTCGACTCGTATGGCCCGCTGACGTTCGCGTTCGACTCCCGGAGGTAGGCCGAGATCGCGTCGATCACCTCGTCGGGGACCTGCGTCCCGCCAGGCCCGTCGAAGAGGGAGGTCGGCGTCTGCAGCGCGGAGAAGCGGGCGCGGACGGCGGCGACGTCGAGGGCGACGGTGCTCACGCTTCGGAACCTACCGGAGCGTCGTTTACGCGCCAGCGGTACGCAGGCTTCGGGGTGAGCGAGGCGCCGACGAAGCAGTCCCGCTCGGCCTTCTCGAGCAGCTCTGCGACATCGTCCGGCGGCGGGTCGAGCTCGAGGTCGAACTCCGCGGCGATCTCCACGAAGGCATAGCGCTCGTCTTCGTCGCGCCGCGTGACGGTGCCGGACGCGGTGGCGCTCGCGACGAAGTCGATTCCGGCGCGGCTCGCATGGAAGCGAAGGCTCTCGAGCGTGCAGCGGACGAGTGCGGCCAGCACCAGGTGCTCGGGCGACCAATCCTCGCCCAGCTCGAGCTCGGCCTTGCCGTCGGCGGAGATGCGCGCGGCGCGGTCCTGAGCGACCGAGTAATGGAACGTCCGCGAGGGCCGCGTGCTCACACCTCGGACCGTATCCGCCCCGCGCGACGGGCGGCTCTAACGTCCGCACCCGGGCGTAGTGTCCGCCCATGCGGCGCCTCAGGCCCCTGAGCGAAGCGGAGTGCTACGCCCGCTGCTACGGGTCGGGGGACGACACGGTTCGGATCGTGCGGCTGGAGCCTCGGCGCCCGCGTCACGGCGCCCGACTCTCGGGCGAGCAGCTGCGTGCGTACTTCGAGCTCCGTCTCGACGCGCGCGAGCCCGAAGCGGCATAGCTCCTTCGGCTCCGAGCGCGATCCCGGACGTTCTCGGACCCGGACTCCGTGTCGTCTTCTGCGGGATCAATCCGGGACGCGTCTCCGCTGCGGCCGCGGCGCACTTCGCCAACCCGCGCAACGACTTCTGGCGGCTCTTGCACGCGGCGCGATTCACGCCGCTTCTGCTCGACCCGAGCCAGCAGTGGCAGCTCCTCGACCACAGGATCGGTGTCACGAATGCCGCGTATCGCACGACGCCGGGCTCCGGCGACTTGCGGCGTGCAGACTTCGCCGGGTCGGCGGAGCGGCTGGAGCGCCTGTCGCGTGAGCTTCAGCCCGCATGGATCGGTTTCGTCGGCAAGGAGGCCTACCGCGGCACGTTCGGCGAACGGCCGCAGCTCGGGCTCCAGGAGCGGACGCTCGGCGACACGAGGCCGTTCGTGCTCCCGTCGACCTCGCCGGCGAACGCCGCCGTGCCGTGGCTCGAGCGCGAGCGTTGGTTCCAGGAGCTCGCGGGGCGCGCGAGCGGCTACCCATTGCGGCCGGCTGTTCGCGCCGTTGTCGTCGACCCCGCGGACCGGATCCTGCTTGTCCGCTTCGATTGGCCCGACAAGAGCGTCTGGGCCTCGCCGGGCGGCGGCCTCGAGGCCGACGAGACGCACGAGGAGGCGATCGTGCGCGAGCTGGGGGAGGAGTCGGGCCTGAGGGACTTCGACCTCGGCCCCTGGATCTGGACGCGCGAGCACTGGTTCCCGGAGATGGCTGGATGGGGCGGGCAAGCCGAGCGGCACTACCTCGTGCGGACGGCGGCGTTCGAGCCGGCGCCGGAGTGGACGGCGGAGGAGCTGCGCGCAGAGGGCATCGCCGAGCAGCGCTGGTGGACACTCGAAGAGCTCGAGGCGTCGGAGGCGATCTTCGCGCCGCGGCGCTTCCCCGAATTGGTCAGGGATCTCGTCGAGACCGGCCCGCCGTCCGAGCCTCGCGACGTCGGCGTCTAGCCCGGCGCCCCAACGACCCCCAAGGGATTCCCCGAATCCCCTGAGCACACGCTATCGAGAGCGGGCGGGCGTGTCTGTGCCAACTTCGCGCCGAGAGTTCGGCGTTGCGCGGGTCGTTGCTAACCGCGCCATCTGTTCGTGATCGGCGTCCGCCGGTCGCGTCCGAAAGCCTTGGGGCGGAGCTTCACGCCCGGAGGGGCCTGCCGGCGCTTGTACTCAGCGCGGTCGATCAGCGCCAGCGCGCGCTCGACGACGTCCTGGTCGAAGCCGTCGCTCATCAGCTCCTCGCGCGAGCGATCCTCCTCGACGTACGCCTCGAGCACCTGATCGAGCTTGGGATAGGGCGGCAGCGAGTCCTCGTCGAGCTGGTCGTCGCGGAGCTCGGCGCTCGGGGCGCGCTCGATGATGCTCTGCGGGATCAGCTCCTTCCGAGGCGTCGCTTGCGATGCCGCTGAAGAGGCCGCGGCGGCGCTGACGGCGCGGCCGCTGCTTTGCTGCTCGTTGAGGTAGATCGCCAGGCGGAACACGTCCGTCTTGAACACGTCTTTGAGCAGCGCGAAGCCGCCGGCCATGTCCCCGTAGAGCGTCGCGTAGCCGACCGAGAGCTCCGACTTGTTGCCCGTCGCCACGACGAGCCAGCCAAACTTGTTCGACAGCGCCATCAGCAGGACCCCGCGAATGCGTGCCTGGAGGTTCTCCTCCGTCAGATCCGGCTCGCGGCCCTCGAAGTGCGGCCCGAGCACCCGGTCGAACGTCTCCGCAAGCTCGCCGATCGGGATCTCCCGGAAGTCGGTGCCAAGGCGCTCGGCGAGCCGCTGCGCGTCACCGCGCGTGCCCTCGGAGGAGTAGCGCGAAGGCATCGAGACACAGTGGACGCGGTCCGGGCCGAGCGCCTCGACCGCGAGCGCCGCTGTCAGCGCGGAGTCGATCCCGCCCGAGACCCCGATCACGACATCGCCGAAGCCGTTCTTCTCGACGTAGTCGCGCAACCCGAGCTCGAGCGCGAGCCGCATCTGTTCCAGGTCGTCCTCGGGCGGGGCGATGCTGCCGGCCGCCGCCTCGACCTGCTCGTGTGCGGCGCCCACGTGGATGGGCTCGAGCATGGGCACGCCGCCGCGCTCGCGCGCGAGCGATCGGCGTCGCACGTCCGAGAGGCGTCGTCCAATCGCCTCGGCCGGCTCGACGTCGACCACGAGCAGGCACTCTTCGAACCCAGGCGCCCGCGCGAGCACCTCCCCCTCGTCGTCGAGCACTAGCGAGTGCCCGTCGAAGATCAACTCGTCCTGACCGCCGACGGCGTTGCAAAAGGCGAGGAAGCAGGAGTTGTCGCGGGCACGGGTTACGAGCATGGCCTCCCGCTCGCGGTCCTTGCCGACGTGGAACGGGGAGGCGGAGATGTTCGCGACAAGCTCTGCGCCCGCCAGCGCGAGGTCGGTCGCGGGCGGTCCCGGCTGCCAGACGTCCTCGCAGACCGTCGGCCCGATCAGCACTCCCCCGTGCTCCAGCAGGACGAGCTCGCGACCCGGCGCGAAGTAGCGATCCTCGTCGAAGACGCCGTAGTTCGGGAGGAAGCGCTTGTGGTAGAGCGCGCGCACCTCGCCGCCGGCGCACACCGCGCAGGCGTTGTAGAGGTCGCGGTCGAAGTGCGGCACGCCGACCAGCGCGACGATTCCGCGGCACGCGCGGGCGACCTCCTCGAGCGTCTGCTCGGCAGCGCGGATGAAGCCGGGGCGCAGGAGCAGGTCCTCGGGCGGATAGGAGGTGATCGCGAGCTCGGGGAAGAGGACGACGTCGGCGCCCGCGCCCTTTGCCTCCTCGAGCCGTCCGAGGATCCGGTCGCGGTTCCCGTCGAGGTCGCCGACGACGGTGTTGATCTGGGCGAGCGCGAGTCTCATGGTTTACGACTCAGAGTCGAAAACTAGTCTAGCAGCGAGAATGGCCTGATGAGCCAGACCGTCACGATCGAGAGGCGCTTCAACGGGCCGTCGGGGTCCGGCAATGGCGGCTACACGTGCGGCCTCTTGGCGCGGGAGCTCGACGGCGAGGCCGAGGTGACGTTGCTGCTGCCGCCGCCGCTCGACCGCCCACTCGCCGTCGTCCGCGAGGCGGAGCGCATCTGCCTGCTCGACGGGGGCCAGCTCGTCGCCGAGGGCCGCCCGGGCCGAGTCGATCTCGACCCGCCGGCCTCACCGAGCTTCGACGAGGCCGTCGAGGCGGGCGCGCGCTACCCCGGCTTCGCCAGTCACGCGTTCCCGACTTGCTTCGTCTGCGGGCCAGACCGCCCGGACGGACTGCGCATCTTCGCCGGGCGGCTCGAGGGCCGCGCTGCCGTCGCGGCGCCGTGGATCCCCGACGAGTCACTCGCGGACGGGGGCGGCCACGTTCCGGAGGAGCTCGTCTGGGCGGCCCTCGACTGCCCGGGCGCGTTCGCCATGGGCTTTCCCGAACGGGGCGAGGCCGTGCTCGGCCGCATGACTGCACGAATCGATGCGTGCCCTCGGGTCGGCGGCCGGCACGTCGTGTTGGCCTGGCCGCTTGGCGAGGACGGCCGCAAGCTCCACGCCGGAACGGCACTCTTTACGGAGCTCGGCGAGCTGCTCGGGCTCGCGCGCCAGACGTGGATCGCGCCGCGCGCCTCGGGCTAGCTGCGACGGTCGCGCGAACTCGTGGAAGCTCGGCCCAGGACCAGGTTCTGGCCCACCGTGACGCGCCCGCGGAGGTAGCCGACGTCCGCCGAGAGGAACCTCACGCTGTGCTCAAACCGTCCTACCGCTGGAGGCGAATCGCGTTCAGGTCGCCCTCGCGGATCTCGCCGGCGCGCCCGATCAGATCTTCGATGTCGTCGTGCTCGGCGTGGATGTAGCGCCCCGCGAGCGCGTCGGCCCGGCTGGACGCGAGCACGCGCACGAGTGCAGGGGCGAGCTCGGGCGGCGTCCAGGGCATGTCTTCCCCGAACGAGCTGGTCATGCCTGTCTTGACCAGGCCCGGCGAGATGACGAAGACCGGGATCTTGCCCTCGAGCTCGTTCGCGAGCGTCTCGCCGTAGCGGCCGACGGCTGCCTTGCTGGCCGCGTAGGCGCTCGACGTCAAGCCTGGGAGATACGAGGCGCCGCTGCCCGTGACCACGATCCGCCCCGCGCCGCGCTCGAGCATCCGCGGGATGACCGTTCGGCAGGAGAGATGGACGCCGAGGACGTTCACCTCGAACGTGTTCCACCAGTCGTCGAGCGGCTGCTCCCAGCTGGGTCCTCCCGAGGTCGGCGCGCGGCCGGCGTTCGCGGCGAGGAAGTCGACGGGGCCGAGCTCGGCCTCGACGCGCTCGACCCACTGCTCGACCGTGGCCTGGTCCGACACGTCGCCGACGAGGGCAAGTCCGCCGAGGTCTTGCGCGACCGCCTCGACCTGCTCGGCCGTGCGGCCCGTGACCGCGACGCGCATGCCTGCGTCCGCAAGCTCGCGGGCGATGCGCTCGCCGATCCCGCGGCCGCCGCCGGTGACGAGCGCGACCTGGCCTTCCATTCGGTCAGACAACGTTGGCGATCTCCTCCAGCGCTTCGGGATTCTCGAGCGACGACAGGTCCCCAGCATCCTGCCCTAAAGCGCGCGCCCGGACAGCCCGCCGGACGATCTTCGCGCTCCGCGTCTTCGGGAGGGCGCCGACGAAGAGGATTCGCTGCGGCTTGAACGCCTTTCCGAGCCCGTCGGCGACGGTATCTGCGATCTCGCCCGCGACCGCATCATTGGCGTCGTAGCCCGGCTTCAGCACGCAGAAGATCCAGGCGACCTCGCCCTTGACCTCGTGCGGGACCCCGATCGCGGCCGATTCGGCCACGCCGGGGTGCTCGATCGCGGCCGACTCGAGCTCGGCCGGGCCGATCCGCTTTCCGGCGATGTTGAGCGTGTCGTCCGAGCGCCCGTGCAGGTACCAGTAGCCGTCCTCGTCCACCGAGGCCCAGTCCCCGTGCGTCCACACGCCGGGGAAGCGCCGCCAGTACGCCTCGAGATAGCGCTCGGGATCGCGCCAGACGCCGCGCGTCATACCGGGCCAGGGGCTGCGGCACACCAGTTCGCCGACCTCCCCACGCACCGGGTTCCCGGCCCCGTCCACGACGTCCATGTCCTCGCCGAGCGCCGCGAAGCCCAGCGAAACTGCTTTCGTCGGCAGGACCGGCGTCACCGAGAGGAAGCAGGCGCCGACCTCGGTTCCGCCGGAGAGGTTGATGATCGGCGCGTGGCCCTGCGAGGCGACGTGCTCGTGCAGCCACAGGTACGGCGCGCGGTTCCATGGCTCGCCCGTCGTCGCGATCGCGCGCAGCGACGACATGTCCGCTTCGGGCTCACCCTTAGGGATGAGCGCGCGGACGAGCGTCGGCGAGACGCCGAGCATGGTCACGCGCTCCGACTCGACCGTCCGCCAGCTGCGGTCGTCCGGCCAGTCGGGCGCGCCCTCGGTGAAGACGATCGTCGCGCCGAGCGCGCCTGCGCCGACCAGCGTCCACGGGCCCATGATCCACCCCATGTCGGTCGCGAAGAGCACGCGGTCGCCGGCGTGGACGTCGGTCTGGTACGCGGCCTCCCGCGCGATCGAGACGAGGAACCCGCCGTGGACGTGGACGGCGCCCTTGGGCTTCCCGGTCGTCCCCGACGTGTACGCGAGCAGGTACGGGTGCTCGGAGTCGACCTCGAGCGGCGGGAGCGTGGCCGGATTGGCGCGGACGTCCTCGGACCAGTTGCCGGTCGCCCGGTCCCAGCTCAGCACCTGCTCGACCGACGGCGCGTCGCGGAGCGCCTCCCCGAGGATCCCGGCCATGTCGATGCGCCTTCCGCGCCGCAGCGACCAGTTCGCGGCGAGGACGGCTTTCGCCTCGGCGTCCTGCAGGCGCGCGGCGATCGCCGCCGGAGCGAACCCGGAGAAGATCGGCACCTGCACGGCGCCCACGTGGGCGCATGCATGCGACGCGATTGCGGCAGCCGGGCTCATCGGCATGAAGATCCCGACCCGGTCGCCGGGCTCGATCCCGGCCGCGACCAATGCCTCGGCAAGCTTGGTGACCGCGCGGGAGACCTGAGCCCAGGTCAGCGAGGCGCGCACCCCGTCCTCGCCGAGGAAAACGGCCGCCTCGTCGTCGGCCCGCTCGCCCTCGGCCCACTTGTGCACGCAGTTCCACGCGACGTTCAGCCGACCGCCGACGAACCACGTCGCCCATTCGATCCCGCGCGAGGTGTCGAGGACGCGCTCCCAGGGCCGGGAGAACTCGATCCCGAGATCGTCGACGACCTCGGCCCAGAACCGCTCGGGCTCGGCG
Source organism: Actinomycetota bacterium (assembly GCA_030913835.1). GTDB lineage: Bacteria > Actinomycetota > Thermoleophilia > Gaiellales > Gaiellaceae > UBA5186. Next base: position 7,227 of record JALZOQ010000370.1, read on the forward strand.
ACGGAAAGCCGGTGCAGCTCGTGGTAGTCGGCGCAGCCCAGCCGCCTGATCAGGCGCGTGACATTCGCCTGCTCGACCTGGTCGGGCGTGGGTGTCCACACGAAGTCGCTCATTGAACGAAGCGTATTCGCCCTCACTGCGCCGAAGGCGGGGTCTGCGCGGGTTCAAGAAAAGGAGAAGCCCCGGCTGCGGCTCCGGGGCTTCGATCCGTTTGGCGCTTTGTCGGGGCGATGTTCCCGGAAGCCTTGGCTCTGCGGCCCAGCCACGCTTCCGAGCTTTGTACCGCCTCGGCTTTGGTGCGCCCCTACAGCCGGCCTGGCGTCTGACCAACTGCAAGTGGGCTCACCATAGGCCGTGTCGGCAGGTCCGTCAAGTACCTCGGTCAAGTGATTTGGCGATCCCACGGTTGACCGGAAATCTGGCTTCATATGCCCCTTTAGGGGGATGGCCAGAGCGGACAGCTTGCACTTTGGTGAAGTGTAGGTTTGACTTCCCCTGGGGGATCCGCATTCGACCGCAAATGAGCACGCGCACCGACAGCCGTCAGCACCGCCAGATCCAGCCCTCCGGGCTCCGTCTGGGCGAGCGCCTGCGCCAGCTTCGGGTCGCGGCGAACCTGACGCAGACCGACCTGGCCGGCGAGCGCTTCTCGAAGGAGTACGTCAGCCAGATCGAGCGCGGCAAGACGCGCCCGACGCGCGAGACGATCGACTGGCTCGCCGAGCGGCTCAGCGTCGACTCGAGCTTCCTCGCCAACGGCGTCTCCGCCGACGAGCGCGGCCGGGTGGATGCCGTTCTCGCGCGTGCCGAAGCTCTCGTCGAGGCCGACCAGAACACCGAGGCCATCGAGGAGCTCGCCGCGGCGCGCTCCGCCGTCCTCGCTACGGGGCTGGCGGAGCTGGAGGTCAAGCACCTCACCATCGCCGCCCGCGCGAACCTGACCAACGGCAACATCCGCGAGGCGATCGAGCTGCTCGCACGCGCGCGTTCCCTGACCGAGGCGCCCGACTTCTCCGATGTCGACCGTGCGGAAGTTCTCTTCCGGCTCGGAACGTGCCGCTACGCGCTGTCGAGCATCGCAACCGCTCTCGGTCTCTTCAACGAGGCCCTGTCGCTCGCCGAGCGCTCGGGCCTGCCGTGCGACCTGCTCCGCTCGAACATCCTCGGCTACCGCTCCCGGTGCTATCGCCGGCAGCGCGACTTCGAGGCCGCGCGCGAGGACGTCGAGCGCGCGCTCGAGCTCGCCGAGGCCGTCGACGACCCCCGCGCCGTCGCGCGCGTCTACTTCAACGCGTCGCTCATCGCAGAGCGGCAAGGCCACTGGGTGCTCGCCCGTTCGTACGCCGAGCGCGCCAAAGCGCAGTACGAGGAGCTTTCGGATCGTCTCAACGTCAGCCGGCTGATGAACAACCTGGGCGGGCTGAACTTCCTGCTCGGAAAGCCCGAGGAGGCCATCGTCCACCTGAAGGACGCCTTCCGCGTCGCCCTCGACATGGGCGAGAACGCCGAGGCCGCCCAGGCCGTGTCGTCGCTCGCGCAGGTGCACCTCCGCACGGGTGACATCACGACCGCCGAGGAGCAGTCGCGCCATGCGCTCGAGCTGCTCGACGGGCGCGAGGACTTTCTCGACGAGATCGGCAACGCGCGCCTCGTGCTCGGCCGCTCACTGCTCGAGCAGGGCCGGCTCGAGGAGGCAGAAGAGTCCTTCAAGGCCGCCGATTCGAGCTTCCAACAGCTTTCTTCCGCCAGCCACCGTGCGCTCGCATGGGTCGCCATGGGCGATCTCGCCACGCGCCGCGGGGACGACCGCGCGGCTGCCCACCACTACCGCAACGCTGCTGAAGCGCTGCAGGACTTCCGGTTCTAGCGGGAGGGGGTGAACACACTTGACGCAGGCTCGCCTCATTTACCTGTTCCTCCTCGTCTGTCTCGTCGCGTCTCTCATGGGCAAGCTCGCCCCGGGATTCGGGATGTCGGACGGTCCGAGGGGCTAGGCTCTTCGGTGTATGCGGTTGGGAACTGCGGCCTTACTCGTCGCGCTGGTTGCGGCGGGCTGCGGATCTAGCGGCAGGCGCGATCAGTCTTTTCCCTCGTCATCGGATACGACGGGCCCCGGTCATTCGGCCTGGGTGCCCGCCTCCGGGTAGCG